>CAZJZA010000166.1:0-4214 GCA_964550355.1 uncultured Halobacteriales archaeon | reverse complement strand
CCCGGAGCGGAACTCTCGGTGGCGGCTCCGGCGGTCGCAAACTCGTGATTCTCGACGAGGCGGACAACCTCCACGGGACCGTCGATCGAGGTGGTACGCGAGCGATCTCTCGACTGGTCTCCGAGGCGACCCAGCCGATCGTGCTCATCGCCAACGAGTTCTACGAAATGGCCTCCGGGCTCCGAAACGCCTGTCAGGCCATCGAATTTCGGGACGTCTCGAAGCGATCGATCCTGCCGGTCCTCCGGGATATCTGTCGGCGCGAGGAAGTCGAGTACGAGGACGACGCGCTTGAAGCCATCGCAGAAAAGAACGACGGGGACCTCCGCTCGGCGATCAACGACTTACAAGCCCTCGCGGAGACGAACTCGGTGCTCCAGGTCGAGGACGTGGTGACCGGCAATCGGGATCGCACCGAAGGAATCTTTCCCTTCCTCGATGCGGTCCTCAAAGAGAAAGACGCCGAGGGCGCACTCAAAACTGCCTACGACGTCGATGAAACCCCGGACGACCTCATCAACTGGGTCGAAGACAACGTCCCGAAAGATTACGAGGGTAGGGAGTTGGCCCGGGCCTATGACGCCCTTGCGACTGGCGATCGGTGGCTCGGGCGCGTCCGCGCGACCCAGGAGTACAGCTACTGGCGATACGTGACTGACAACGTCACAGCTGGGGTTGCAGCGGCCAGAGGGGGGACGAAAGGCGGATGGACGCGCTATGGCCCACCGAGTTACTGGTCGAAACTCGGACGCTCGCGGGGGACTCGTGAGACCCGCGACTACGTCGCCCGCAAAATCGCCGAGGTCGGCGGTATGAGCATGAGCAGCGCCCGCCGCGCGGTCCTCCCCTATCTCGCCGCGATGACTCACCACTGCAAAAATCGGGAACTGACCGTCGCGATGGTGGCTGCCTACGACCTCGAAGCCAAACACGTCGCCTTCGTGACGGGCAGTGGCGAAGACACCAATAAGGTCCAGTCGATCGTCGAGGACGCAACGGAGCGTCATGAAGTCGCTGCAGTCGAGCACTCTGGTGGCGCATTTGCGGGCAGCCACGGATCGGAAACCGAGGCCGTCCAGGTCGAGGGGGCCGAAAGCGAGGGGGATGAAGGGAGAGAACCTGATGCAGACGCGAACGCCGACTCGGGAGATGAGGCCGAAGAGGACGAAGCCCAGTCGGGTCTCGGCGATTTCGTCTAGGGGTAGGGACTTCTGATAGAGGTGGGATCGCTTTTCGAGAGGGAACTCCGTCTCGGCGCGGAGGATTCGCTTGCCGAGTGTGGAATCCGTCTCGGCGCGGAGGATTCGCTTGCCGAGTGTGGAATCCGTCTCGGCGGGTAGACTTTTGCTCCCGGCGTGGGAAAGAGGAACATGGGACTCGACGAGGACTCATTAGACTATCATGCCCGGAATCCCCCGGGCAAAGTGTCCATCTCCACCACGAAACCGACGAACACCCAGCGTGACCTGAGCCTGGCGTACTCACCGGGCGTCGCGGCCCCCTGTGAGGAAATCGCCGCGGACAAAACAGACGCCTACACCTATACCGCAAAGAGCAATCTGGTGGGGGTGATCTCGAACGGTACTGCCGTCCTCGGGTTGGGCGATATCGGTGCCGACGCCGCAAAACCGGTGATGGAGGGGAAAGGAGTACTCTTCAAACGGTTCGCAGACATCGACGTCTTCGACGTCGAACTCGATCTCACAGATCCCGATGCGATCGTCGAAACAGTCCTCGCCATGGAGCCCACTTTCGGCGGGATCAACCTCGAAGACATCCGTGCCCCGGAGTGTTTCGAGATCGAGGAGCGACTCCGGGACCAGATGGACATTCCGGTCTTTCACGACGACCAGCACGGGACGGCGATCATTACCGGAGCCAGCCTGTTGAACGGGGCAGAGATCCTCAAAAAAGACCTGGGCGACCTGGAGGTCGTGATATCGGGAGCGGGTGCGAGTGCAATCGCCACGGCTCGATTCTACACCGCACTGGGCGTCCCACAGGACAACGTCACGATGTGTGACTCCACGGGCATTCTCACCCAGGAACGGGCAGAGGCCGGTGACCTGAACGAGTACAAAGCGGCCTTCGCCCGGGACGTCCCAGCGGGAGATCTCGCGGATGCGATGGCGGGTGCGGACGTGTTCGTGGGCCTGTCGGTTGGCGATATCGTCTCCCCCGAGATGGTCCGATCGATGGCCCCCAATCCGATGGTCTTTGCCATGGCCAATCCCGACCCCGAGATCGGCTATCGAGCGGCGAAAACAGCCCGCGAGGACACGGTTATCGCGGCGACCGGCCGATCGGATTTCCCGAACCAGATTAACAACGTCCTCGGATTTCCCTTCATCTTCCGCGGCGCACTCGACGTGCGGGCAAAGCAAATCAACGAGGAAATGAAAGTCGCGGCCGCCGAGGCACTCGCGGCACTCGCCCGCAGGGACGTCCCCGACGAGGTCGTACAGGCCTACGGGGATCAGCCCCTGCAGTTCGGCCCGGACTACGTCATTCCGAAGCCACTCGATCCACGGGTCCTCTTACATGTGGCACCAGCGGTCGCGAAGGCGGCGATGAAAACGGGGGTTGCCAGGATGGAAATTGAGGATCTCGACGTCTATCGAGAGAACCTCGAAGCCCGCTTGGGCAAGTCCCGTGAGATGATGCGGATCATCTACAACAAGGCCAAGGCGGACCCGAAACGGGTCGCGCTCGCCGAGGGTGCCGACGAGAAGACCATTCGTGCAGCCAATCAGATGACCGATGAGGGAATCGCCGAACCCGTGCTCATCGGGGAAATCGAGACCATCACCCAGCGGATCGACGAACTGGGACTGGAATTCGAGCCCAAAATCCTGGATCCAAAGCGGACCGATCTCACAGAGCAGGTCGATCACCTCTATCGACAGCGCCAACGCAAAGGGATGACCAGAAACGAGGCCCGGGACCTCGTTACGAAAGACCCGAACTACCTCGCGAGCGTCCTCGTCGATCGGGGCGAGGCCGACGCCATGCTCACGGGTCTGACCTACCACTACCCCTCCGCGCTCCGTCCGCCGCTTCAAGTGATCGGGACGGCTCCAGACGCCGAATTCGCCGGCGGCGTCTACATGCTCACGTTCCAGAACCGGGTTATCTTCATCGCCGACGCGACGGTCAATCGCGATCCATCCGCGGCGTGTCTCGAAGAGATCGCCCACCACACCGCCTCGTTGGCCCGGGAATTCAACGTCGAGCCGCGGGTCGCCCTGCTCTCCTATTCTGACTTCGGAAGCGTCGACGACGAGTCGAGCCGGGTCCCCCGGGAGGCGGCACGGCGATTGCGGGAACGGGCTGACGTCGAGTATCCCGTGGATGGAGAGATGCAAGCGGACACGGCACTCGTCGAGGAGATGCTAAACGGATCGTATAGCTTCTCGGAACTCGAGGAACCGGCGAACGTTCTCATCTTCCCGAACCTCGAGGCCGGCAACATCGGCTACAAGATCCTCCAGCGCCTGGGCGAGGCCGATGCGACTGGTCCGATGCTCGTGGGGATGGATCAACCGGTGCACGTACTCCAGCGTGGAGATTCGGTCAAGGACATCGTCAACCTGGCCGCCGTCGCCGTGGTCGACGCCCAGGGAAAATCGACTGAAAACTAGTTCAATCGCCCGCGTGTCGATCGGCCCGCGATGGTGGGGGCACCTGTTCCGCTCCGACAGTCGGTTCGCTCGGATTCCCCGCAGACGATCGGTTGACGTGAGCGTACTCCGCTGGGGCATTCGCCAACGGGTGAGCCGGGTTCTGCTCGCTCGGGACGGTGGCCGCTCGCACCGTGTCGAAGCCGGCGATTCGGGCCCGAATCCCACGCCAGTGAGAGGCCGTCCCCGGTGGGTGACTCACGTCGGTGAGGACTCTGAACTCCCGGTCTCGACTGGCCAGGACCGCGGCATTGACGTTGCTCGCGAGGTCGTCGTGATCCACGAGGATACCGACCGACGCTGGATTGGTGATCCGGGCCGCGAGTGCATCGAGCCCGAGATGCAGGGCTCGATACTCGGCGACATTGTTGTCCGGGGCACCGTCGTGAATGGCGAGTCGTTTGATTCGCCGGCCCGTTGGAGTCTCGATGATAACGCCGAGCCCCGCTCCCGTCGTCTCGAAGGAGCCGTGCGTCGCGGCGTAATAGTCCCGCCGGTGGGTGTGGGGCGGGTGGGCGATGTGCGGCGTCGGTG
>CAZJZA010000165.1:0-4247 GCA_964550355.1 uncultured Halobacteriales archaeon | reverse complement strand
GGACTCGTGGTTTCGGACTTCGGAGCGAAACTCTACCCCGCCCAGACGTACCTCCAGATGGCAGGTGGGGACGCCACTGGGCCGGGGATCGTTGGCTTTCTCCGGGGGATCGGCGTGAGCCTCCTCCTGCCTCTTGTTGGGAGCGTTGGCCTGAGTGGCCTGGAGTACAACTTCGCCGGGTTCGTGGGCTGGAACCTCGGCTTTTACACGGTCGAGGGACCGCTCGCCTCGCTCGGGGGTGGGGTGTTCCTCCTCGCGAACCTCCTCTTCTGGACGGGGTGGATCAACCTCAATCTCGGCTTTTTCAATTGCATCCCGGCCTTCCCGCTCGACGGGGGCCACCTCCTTCGAATGATGGCCGAAGCGACGGTGTCGAGGCTGCCGATTTCGGACCGCCGGACTGCCACCAGGGCGATCACCATCTCGGTCGGCCTGATGATGCTCGTGGCACTCCTGTTGATGCTCTTTGGACCACAGTTACTCGGGCCCTAGCCCACCGTGAACTGCACGGCGAAGGCATGTCTCCGGCCAAGCGGAATGACTGGGACCCAATCACATTTCGGCGGACTTCGACGGGTGAGCGGGTCAGGATCGGAGGAGCCTGATACCCCCGACCGCGAGGAGGCTGCCGATGACGTTGTTCGCGAAGTCGACGACCGTATCGATGAGGTAATACTGGAGTGTCCACCCGTACCAGAAGTCCTTGAACACGAACTCGTAGACCTCGAAGCCTGCCCCGAAGGCGAGGACGGCGGGGATGATCCACCGGAGCGAGCGATCGGGCTCTTCCAGATGAAAGGTGAGATAGAGCAGCATCGCCACCCCGAAACCGCTCAAGATGTGGGTGAGAAAGTCCCACTGGGCGACGGTGCCGTAGACGTCGAAGTGCAGTCCCCCGAAATGCATCGCCGACACTGCTGTCGAGTAAACTAGCATCCCACCCCAGTACACCCGCTCTCGACCACCTATTCGAAATCCGGCGATCCCTCGTTGCAGAAAGGTCCGCGGCCAGCCGATCGGGTTCGTCGGCGTCTCTCGCAATGAGACCGTCACCCAGGTGGCCGTGATCGTGACGGCGAGCGAGAGGAGGAGGATGAGGATTTTGGCGGAGAAATGGGGACTCGTGGGCATAGTTGCAGGTGATTGGCTCGGTGTAAGTGCTTTATGCTATCCCCGGAATCCCGAGGGACAGGGCGTATGCGAGGGCGGCGATGGTGAGTGTCGAGAGGCCGGTCACGATACTTCGAAGGAGCCAGTCCGGGTCACGCCGCCCACCCGCGACCAGCGGGGCCAGCCCTACGATGGCGAACGGCACGAGGGTGAAACCGAGCCAGTGGGCGGCTGCCATCGTCGGCCGGGGAAGCGGGAGCATCACCAGCGGATAGACGACCCCGATCGCTGCCCACCGATCAATCAACTCGCCCAGTCCTCGTCCCCGGACCCGGCTCACGGCGATCACGCCGACCCAAACCGCCCCCAACTCGGCGAGGGCAATCCCCACTAGATTCAGGGTGGGATCGGCGGCAAAAACCACGCTTTCGGTGAGCAGGCCCGGTTCAAGCGGGGAGAACATCCGGGGTGGCGTCGCCAGGAAGATGTCCGTGAACGGATGGACTCCCAACCCGAGGACCGCCCCACCGAAGATCGGCCAGGAACCGAGTGTGGTTTTCGTCGCGGCGACGCCGCCGACCAGGATGGCCCCGAGCAGCACGAAGCTAAATCCGATCCAGCCGAACGTGTCCACGGCCGGACCGAGCACGAGGAGGGGGAGGAACAACCCCGCCACGCCGACTCCGACCGATCCGAAGACGCCAGCTACGCGTTGTTCGAAGAACCCCCGGACACCTCGCACGGAGCCGGCGACCACGATTGCGGCCCCCACGGCCCCGACGAGGGTGTGGGAAACCCCCCGGTGGAGTGCGTTGGAGGCGTTCCAGTAGCCGTCCCAGGAGCTCACCAGCGAGTCACCGAGCACACCCGCGATTGCGCCGAGGGTGACGAGCAGATCGAGATCCGGGAGGATGGAACTCCCGGCGGCCACGAGTCCCAGGGCCAGCACCTGGTCGTTCCGGCGGCCGGTGAGCCGACCGAGGAGGATGCCCAGGGCGAGTGCCAGGAAGGCGTGGCCGACGAACATTCACCAGTGATTGGGGGCGGTGCTATGAGTGTGTTGTGGGGTAAGACTGTCACCAAGCTGGATCAGGTTCCTGATCATAGCCATCCAGGAACGGACCACTTCTTTCCTCAACCTGATGGGAGGTTCTAAACGTACGAAATCGGGTTTTGGATAATCCAAGGCCGGATGTGTCGTGTTCGGTAACCGAGGATGAAACAACAGATTTCCCCTCAACCGGATCCGGGTACGAGAAGATTGGAAGCAGGAGAGAATACTACACCAGCCCTTTCCAGCAACTATTCATATAGGAACAAAATCAGTTGGACGATGTACCCGCTATTCTCGACGTAGTTTCCTCCGTGAGATTTGGAGGCGGGAATCTTGCTATACTTCTCCTCAAACTCATCGGTATCATTGGGGGGAATTTTTATACCAAAACTCTTGCCCCAGTTTCCACCCTTCGCAGCAGAAACTGCATCATTGACAACCTTCGTGAGGTATTTGCTTTCGAGCTCAGGACTCGGGTACTGAGCAGGCGAAACATCGTCGGGGGATTGCTTTACCGGTGATCCACTGAGACGCAAAGCTACACTCTGAGTAGTGGATGTCTGTGCGGAGTTGTCAGTTTCAGAGGTTGATTTTGTCTGGGTACTGGTATCTGGTTCTGAAGTTGTTGTCGTCAGATTACTGTTTTTAGAGGCACACCCGGCCAGAAAGAGAGTCCCGGCGGCGGCAAGCGATTTTATCATATTTCGCCGGTGCATACGTGTTTGACGTTTACAATGGGGAAATGTTCTGTGGTGACCGAAACGTGGGAGTGCGCCGGCCGGGAATTGAACCCGGGCTATGAGCTTGGGAAGCTCATGTCCTACCCCTAGACCACCGGCGCTCGATTTCACTTTCCGAGGAACGCACAAAAACGTAGCGCTTGCACCCGGGAATGGCTTTTAGCCCCTCCATCCGAACCCCCATCTATGACTGCCCCGGACACGATCGAACCGCTCGACCTCCGCTTCGCACCCGACGAACTCGAAACCGTCGTCGATTCCATCACCGGATTCATCTCAGACACAGTTACCGCCGCCGGCGCTGACCGGGCGATCCTCGGCCTCTCCGGCGGGATCGACAGCACCACCACGGCCCACCTCGTCGTCGACGCCCTCGGCGCAGAGGCCGTACACGCCCTCGTCCTGCCGGGACAGGTGAGCCGCGAGGAGCACATGAGCGATGCCGAACGGGTCGCTATGGACCTGGGCATCGCTTACGACGTGATCGGGATCCAGCCCATCGTCGAGAAGCTCGTCGACGCCGTGCCCGAAGTCGAATCCGATCAACTCGCGGTCGGCAACAGCCGGGCGCGGGTTCGGGCCGTGCTCAACTATCTCGTCGCGAATCACGAGAACGGGGTGGTGATCGGGACCGGCAACCGCACCGAGGCGCTGGTCGGGTACTTCACCAAGTACGGCGACGGGGCGGTCGACTGCCACCCTATCGGGCGGCTCTACAAACAACAGGTTCGCCAACTCGCCCGCCACCTCGGCGTGACCGAGGGGCTGGTGACGAAAACACCGACCGCCGGGCTCTGGGCCGGCCAGACCGACGAAGAAGAACTCGGGATCGATTACGATACGCTCGATGCGATCCTCGCGTTGCACATCGACGGTGAACTCTCGCCGGGAGCGACAGCGCGGTTGCTTTCCGTCGAGCGGAAGGTCGTCGATCGGGTGGGGACGATGGTCGATCGGAGTGAGCACAAGCGTCGCCCGCCCGCTCAACCCGAGTCACCTTTTTAAGGACCGGCGGATCGACCCACCGGCTCGTGTCCTCGCGAAACCCACGGAATCCGGGGGTGTGGCTTGGTGCTTTCCAAAGGTCTTTGCCGCTCCCCACCATAATCCGGGTACGATGGACGAGGTCGCGCAGGCGCGCACCGCGGTGAGGGAGGCGATCAGGGGAATCACCCCGGATCGACTCAAGCAAGCGATGAACGCCCATCTCCTCAGGGCATCGATGATACCCGGTGTGCTCGCCCTTCTGAGCGCCCCGGTCGTGAGCGGGGACACGGAGGAGCGGAACGTCACGAATCGGGCCGCCGGCGTCCAGCTCATTTACGACGGGCTTCGACTCACCC
>CAZJZA010000164.1:0-4261 GCA_964550355.1 uncultured Halobacteriales archaeon | reverse complement strand
CGGCACTTCCGGTCAGGTGGTTTCCGGCTCGGGAATTTGTCTCGTCGTCCCGACCATCCGTACCGGCTCGCCGGAAGCGTCGAGTACGGCCTCTCCCTGGCCCTCGAGCCAGATCTCCTCGTCGTCCAGAGTCAACGGGTACTGGACGTGATAGGCCGACCCCTCCTCAATGGCTGTCTCGAAAGCCTCGACGACCGCGTCACGGTAGTCCGTATGCATTCGAGAAACGAAGTTCTCGAAAATCGGTTCGAGTTCGCTCGCATCAACCCCGAACAGCGTCTCGAAAGCGGGATACCGATCGACCGTATCCGTTTCGAGGTCCCATTCCCAGGCGTAGGTGTTCGTCGCCTCGAGGGCTTCGATTAGTTTGTCTCGGACCTCCTGTAACTCCGCCACTTGCGTTTCGAGTTGTTCGATCTGATTGGTGGTATCACGTGACATACTTAGCTAGTACGAGTGCCAGCAGTATCGGCTTATCGGACGGAAAAAATCCCCACTCAAGTATCGTCTTATCGGACAGAAAAAAGCCGCCTCTCAAAATGGCCCATCTGCCCGTCCAAAAAAATCAACGTCGAACCGTCGTCGGTTTCGATCGCGGCTACTCCATATAGCCGAGTTGCTGGAGTCGCTTTTCGACGGTGTCCTGATCGGTAGATCCAGATCGGTTGTCGAGGGCAATCGGATCGCGTTCTCCCCAGTCTGGATCGCCGGCCAGGATCGGAAGTACCTGACCGTTCATGTCTGTCGGTACGTTCGTTTCGTGGGCGGCCAGAATCGTTGGAGCGATGTCGAGAATACTGATCCGGTCTTTCTCCCCCTGTGCCTCGAAGGCTGGGCCGTTCGCGACAAAGTTCCCATGTGGGTTGTTTTCGCCACCCCAGCGGTCCGGGCCGGTCTGAATCGTCCCGCCCCCGATTCCATCGTTGACGTGGACGCCCGGCCGCTGGTCGACGACGATTTCCGGGCCCTCATCGACAAATGGCCCGCTGTAGACGTCTTCGCCCTTGAGAACTGCAGTAAACAACGGGCCATGGTCGTCTTCGACCGATTGAAGGTCCAAAAGCAATTGCTCCCGGACCGACTCGACGTCGAAATCCGGGTTGAGGTAAATCGGGCCCTGTCCGCTCGCGACTGCCTGGGTCCGATCCAGATCGATCGCTTCGAGTTTTCGCTGGCGTTTCACTCCGTCGGCCTGGGGAACCAGTTGCTGGACGCGTTCTGGGACGATGGCGGCCAGCGTGTCCACGAGCCCGGCACGTTTAGCCACACTGAGAACTGTCTCGCGATCGAGTCCGAGTGGCCGAAACACGTCCTCGATGGTCCGGCTCCGGGCCTGGTAACCGTTTTCGGCGAGCCACTCGTTTACGTAAAATTCGGTCTGAGTCGGCGCACTTCCGTGATCGGACATGAGGACCACGTTCGTGTCCTCGAGGCCCGTGAGTTTCCCCAGCCACTCGTCGACCAGTAGCCATGCCCGTTTGGTCGGCTCCTCGTCCCAGAAGAAGTGATGGAGGACGTTGAGATAGAAAAGGGTCAGATGCATGAAATCGAGGTCTTCCTCTTCGAAAAGGGTCAGCGCCGCCTCGAAGTGCGTCTCGAGCAGATCGAGTATCGCTTCGACCTCTCTGCCCCGCTCCTCGTTGCTCGAAATGAGGGGGTCGGGATGGACTCGATAGTCAAAGCGATCTTCGAGTTCGGCTGCCAGTTCCGGCGGCGACGTGTACCCGCTTTCGATCGATCGATACTCGCCCTCGGCGGCGTCAGGGCCACCACAGACCACGGGACCATCGATCTCGCGTGGGGGATACATCGTCGGCATGTTTAGGACCCCCGTCGATTGTCCCTCGGCGTTGAGATAGTCCCAGAGTTCGGCCGTCTGAAAATCACTGCCCTCCATCACTTCGATTTGCCCATGTTCGAGGTCGACGCGCTCGAACCAGAACACGCCAAACCCACCTGGATTTTTGCCAGCAGAGTAGGACTTCCAGTTTGGGAAGGTAACGGGCGGAAGCGTACTGCGGGTGCCGGCCCAGGTCCCTGTCGAACGAAGGGCTTCGAGGTTAGGCAGGTCGCCCTCCTCGATCCACGGTTCGAGCAAACGCCAGCTCGCCCCGTCGAGACCGACGACGAAGGTTCGTGTCATTATCAAACGGTTGGCATGGAGCTTCAATTTTGTTTCGTCCTGTCGACGCGGGTCAGTAGTCGGTGTTGCTGCTGACTGTCACGAGGTTCGACGGTCACTTGCAAGCGGGGGAGCACAACTTCTAAGTGACGGGATCGCGGTCTCCCAATTAGTGCGAACACTTGCCGTCATCCCCGCGTACAACGAATCCGACACGGTCGGTTCCGTCATCGACGGGGCCGAAGAGTACGTCGACCGGGTGGTCGTCGTCGATGACGGCTCGCAGGACGACACGGCTCGAATTGGGCGTGAAAAGGGAGCCACCGTACTCGAACACGCGTTCAACACCGGTGTCGGAGGCGCGGTCCGAACGGGCTATCGATACGCCATCGAACACGATTTCGACCTCGTCGTCCAGATCGACGCCGACGGCCAACACGACCCATCACACATCCCTCGGTTGCTCTCGGCGGCAGAAGACGCCGACATGGTCATCGGGAGCCGGTATCTCAACGACAGCCACGAGGATTACTCACCGATTCGAAAGCTCGGTATCCGGTTTTTCACCGAAATGGTCAACACCCTCGGCAGGGTCGACATCACCGACGTAACGAGCGGGTTTCGGGTGTACCGGGTATCCGCCCTCCAATCGATCCTTCATCACTCCGATAAGCATTGGGCAGTCGAACAGACACTCGAAGCCGCACGGCGAGAGTTCGATATCGTCGAGGTCTCGACCGAAATCCCGACACGTTCCGACGGGAACTCACAATTCACCCTCGAAACGTTCGTGCTCTACCCGCTTCGCATGACCGACGTCGCCCTCCGGGTGCTGCTCTTTCGATAGCCATGGTCGAATACACTGTCGTCAACCTCGTCGCGCTGGTCGTCGGTGTGGCCTTTCTGGTGAATGGCTACCGAATGGTTCGGCGTGGGCGAGAGGATATGGCCCTTTTTGTCACCTCGCTGCTCGTCGGTGCCGGCCTGATCTTCGTGGCGCTCTTCCCGGATTTCTTCCAGGTGGTCGCGACCGTGCTGGGACTCGAATTGAAGGCCCGAGCCATTCTCGTGATGGCGAATTTGACCCTTTTCGTGCTGATCATCTACCTGTTGAATCGCATCGCCAAACTCTACGAGCAGGTCTCCCGACTCAACGAAGAGGTCAGCTTGCTGAAAAGCGATCTCGAGGACCGGGATGACTGAGTTCGGTCGGGCCGTTCTCTCAGTCGATTTCGAGCTTCTCTCCCATACGCCGGCCTATCGACAGGCCACCGGCTCCCTTTCGGATCCCGACATCGGCCTGGAAGGCGCTGCATTTCTCCGGGACGCGTTCGAAGCGGTCGGGGCGACGGCGACCTGGTTCACCGTTGGCGAGGTCGCGGAGGATCACCCAGACGCAGTCGAGAGGCTGGTCGCGGCGGGTCACGAGATCGGGTCGCACACGCACAGCCATCGCCTGCTCTCCGAACTCGAGGAATCCGAACGAGAGCATGAACTGGAACGGTCAAAGACAATCCTCGAAGAAACGACGGGTACGACACTGTCCGGATTCCGTGCGCCGGCCTTCGATTTCGGCGACGGACACTTCGAACGACTCGACGCAACCGGCTACGACTACGATTCGAGCGTTGTCGCAAGCCGGTCGATTCCGGGCTGGTACGGCGGCGAGTACGAACTGACCCGCCCGGCACCCGCGACAGCGGTTCAGTCGGATGCACCGAGCACGATTGTCGAACTGCCAGTGAGCGTCATGCCCGGACTCCGACTCCCGTTGACCGGTACCTGGCTCCGATTTTTCGGTCCCCGGTACACGATATATGGGATGAAGTGGCTCACCAGTCGGGGAATAACACCCATCCTCTACGTTCATCCGTGGGAATTGGTCGAGTTGCCCACCATCGACGGCGTTCCCAAGCGGGTCTATTGGCATACAGGCGACTGGATGCGACGGGCAATTGAACAGATTCTCGAAACAGATTTCGAGTTCGTGACTGCCAAGACGGCCCTCGAATCGAGTGGTATCGACATGGAACCGTCCAGTGGTGACCCTCGCGAACGGGCCAACCAATGACCGTCCGCTCCCCCCGACAGGTCGCGTTCGCGATCGTCCAGTACGGGATCGCGCTGCTCGCCCTCGGC
>CAZJZA010000163.1:0-4329 GCA_964550355.1 uncultured Halobacteriales archaeon | reverse complement strand
TCTGCTCGCGAACGGGGTGTTCGGCTTCGCACAGGAATACCGCGCGGAGCGAAGCCTCGAAGCGCCCGCCGAATTGGCCCAGCCATCGGCGACGGTCGTCCGCGACGGAGGCAGGCAGACTGTCGAGCAGGCCGACGTCGTCCCCGGGGACGTAATCGTTCTCGAAAGCGGAGACGCTGTTCCCGCGGATGCCCGGCTTCTCGAAGCGGCCAGCCCCGAAGTCGACGAAGCGTCCCCCACCGGCGAAAGCGAGCCGGCCCCGAAACGAACCAGCGAACTCGGCCCGGAGACGCCGGTCGCCGAGCGCGAGAATATGGTCTTCAGGGGGACGTCAGTAACCAGAGGCCGCGGCCGGGCCATCGTCGTCGAAACCGGGATGGGAACCGAAATCGGGTCCATCGCGGCCGAGATCATAACGGCACGGGAGCGACGAACGCCACTCCAGCGAGATCTCGACCGGCTGGGGCGACAGATCGGCATCGGCGTGCTCGTCCTTTCAGCGCTGATCGTTCCCCTCCTGGCGTTCCGCAGCACGGGTTTCCTCGAAGGGTTGTTGACAGCCGTTTCGCTTGCCGTCGCCGCGATTCCGGAGGGGCTCCCCGCGGTGGTTACGTTGACACTCGCCCTTGGCGTCCAGCGTATGGCCCGGTCGAATGCCCTGGTCAGAACGCTCCCGTCGGTCGAGGCACTCGGGTCGGTCGACGTGGTGTGTGCGGACAAGACGGGCACGCTCACAGCGGGCAAGATGCGAGTTACCCGGCTCTGGGTCCACGATTCGGTGTCAGACACGGACGCGGATGCAGAACTCATCGGAACGCTGGACGGGGATGGTGAGTACATCGAACCGCTGGACGTGGATGATGACCGCCTCGAAACGCTCCTTCGAATCGGCGCGCTCTGCAACGACGCCGACAGCGAACAGGGCGAACCGACAGAACGGGCACTCTACGAGGCCGCAGAAGACGCGGGGATCGACGTTGCCGCGCTCCGGGCGGAACACCCCCGAGAAGACGAGTTTCCCTTCTCCGCCGACCGAAAGCGGATGACGACCGTCCACGACGACCGGGTTCGGATGAAGGGCGCACCGGACATCGTATTGAAACACTCGACTCGAGTGCTGACTGCGGCGGGTATCGAACCCCTCGATGCGGACCGCCGCAGCCGTATTCGATCCCGAGTCGAGGCGTTCGCGGACGACGGGCTTCGAGTCCTCGGCTTTGCCGAAAAGTCGACCGACGCCGGCACGGATCCCGAATCCGACCTGATTTTCGTCGGCCTGCAGGGACTCCTCGATCCCGCCCGCCCGGAGGTTCCCGACGCCATCCGCGAAACCCACGATGCGGGAATTGCGGTCAAGATGATCACTGGCGACGACGCCCGGACCGCCGAGGCGGTCGGTCGAGAGGTCGGGATCGACCCGCCAGTCCTGACCGGGTCCGAACTCGACGAAATGGACGACGAGACGCTTCGAGATCGGGTCACTTCGGCCGACATCTATGCGCGGACGACCCCGAGTCACAAGGTTCGCATCTTGCAGGCCCTCCAAGAGACGGGCCGGACCGTCGCAATGACCGGAGACGGGGTAAACGACGCCCCGGCGCTCAAAAACGCGGACGTGGGAATTGCCATGGGCGTTCGAGGAACGGACGTGGCAAAACAGGCTAGTGACATCACGCTCCTCGATGACAACTACGCCACGATCAAAGAGGCGATCCGGCGGGGCCGAGCAGTTTTCGACAACATCTGGAAATTCGTCGCGTACCTGCTGTCCGCCAACTTCGCGGAGGTGCTACTCGTGTTCGTCGCCTCGCTTTGGGGCTATCTCATTTTGCCGGCTGTCCAGTTGCTCTGGATCAACCTCCTCACCGATGGGCTCCCGGCACTTGCCCTCGGTGCTGACCCCCCAACCACCGAGACAATGGTGCGAGATCCACGGAAAACGCGGGGTGTCATCGATCGGGAGATGACGACCCTCATCGGAGGGATGGGACTCGCGAGCACCGTCGTCCTCCTCGGTGTAATGATCATCACACTCGAGGGATCGGCGGAACGAACCGCTTACGCGATGACGATGGTATTCACCGGCTTCGTGGTCTTCGAGTTCGCGAAACTGTACGTGGTGCGGTGGGCCCGCGGGACCACACCGCTCGAAAACTGGTGGCTGATTGGCGCAGTTGCCGCCTCGTTTCTCGCCCATCTGGCTGTGCTTTACACCCCGCTCTACCGATACTTCAACACGGTCCCGTTGGGACTCGGGGACTGGGGATTGCTCTTCGGCGCCCTCATGCTGGTCTTCCCCGCGTATGTCGCGGTGGCATCGTGGGTCAGACGCTCCATTCGGACAGGTTGGAACTGAAATGCGGGCAAAGCGGATCGAGCTCGGCGAATCAAACCCGACCCCCAACTTTATGTGAAAATCCCGGCCGGAGTTATCGGAGTTGAAAAATCGACCCATAGGGTTTTATTGGAGGATCCAGATCGACTAGGCATATAGCTGATACCATGCCCACAGAGAAACCCCGCGGGCTGATGGGACACTACGAACGACTGCTCTGGGGCGTCATGCACGCCCTTGGCGTGACAAAAACCGTCGAGCGGAAGATGCTGATGGCGACGCTCCTCCAGTTCGGGGCGATCGTCACAATCTTCGCACTCGGGGTTGCAATAATCGGCGTCCAGACGTTCCAATCAGTCTTTACGACCGTCGAAATGACGGTTTTCGCTCTCGTGTTCGTCCTCGCCGTCGGTGCACTGTTGAACACGATCCTGATTCTCAAACGGGATGTCGTCACCCCGATGGAGGAGATGAAGACGATCGCCGAATCGATCTCCGAAGGGGAACTCGACGAGGAGGTTCCGGAGACCGATCAACGAGACGAGATCGGCGATCTCGTCCGCGCGTTCGACCGAATGAACGAGTACCTCCGCACGGTGAGCGGACAGGCCGATGCACTCAGCAGCGAGGAGTTCGACGCGGACATACTCGAAAAGGAGGTCCCGGGAAGCTTCGGGGCGGCAATGAGTCAGATGGAAGCCAACCTCCAGGAGCGGATCGAGGGTCTCGAAGCCGAACGGAAGGCCATCGAGCGCCAAAACACCGAATTGACCGAAACGGCCGAATCGTACAAGCAAACCATCGGGTACATCGGCGACGGTGATCTCACCCGACGACTCGATACGGAGACGGACAACGACGCCATGGCTGGGGTCGCCCGG
Source organism: uncultured Halobacteriales archaeon (assembly GCA_964550355.1). Lineage (GTDB taxonomy): Archaea > Halobacteriota > Halobacteria > Halobacteriales > Halobacteriaceae > Halodesulfurarchaeum. Next base: position 1,113 of record CAZJZA010000163.1, on the reverse strand, counting down.
TCGTTAAACGAGACGATCCAGGATTGGGAGGGCATGATGAGCAATCTGATCGGGTTTGCAAAAGCGGTCGTGGCCGAGAGCAAGGGCGTCGAAACGAACGCGGCCGAGGTCAAAAATGCGAGCGAGGACATCAGCGAATCCGTCCAGGAGATCTCGGCCGGGGTCGACCAGGAAAGTCGCCGCCTCGATGAGGCATCGAACGAGTCCGAGAACCTCTCGGCGACGATCCAGGAAATTACGGCCTCCTCGGACAACGTGGCTACCCTCACCAATCAGACCGCGGAAGTGGGAGAGGCTGGACGAGACGCAGCCGAACAGGCCGAAACCGAAATGGACGCCCTGAAAGAGCGCAGCCAGTCGGTGACCGAGGCCGTGGGGGCACTCAACAACACCCTCGAGGAAATCGGCGACATTACGGACGTCATCCTCGACATCGCCGATCAAACCAACATTCTGGCGCTCAACGCTGGCATCGAGGCGGCACGCGCCGATTCGAGCGGCGACGGGTTCGCCGTAGTCGCCGAAGAGGTCAAGTCTCTGGCCCAGGAGACAAAAGCGTCCGCCGAGGAGATCGAGGGGCTGATCACCGAGGTCCAAGCACAGTCCGAGGAGACCGTCACGGAAATCGAAGAGATGGACGTGCGAGTGGAAAGCGGGGCCGAAACCGTGAATACCGCGACTGCGGCTTTCGAGGAGATGGCCGAGAACGTCTCGGAGATCAACACCTCGATCAAGGAGGTCAACGACGCGACCGCAGAACAGGCCGAGTCGATGCAGGACGTGGTCGCCATGATCGAGGATATCGCGGCAATCAGCGATCAGACGTCCGCAGAATCCCAAACGGTCGCCGCAGCGGCTGAAGAACAAGCCGCAACGCTCAACGAGGTAGCCACGAACACGACGCACCTGTCGGAGAAGGCCGAAAGCCTCGAGTCGAAGCTCTCCCAGTTCGAGGTGGGAGAACAGTCCCGACGACACCGCAGTCGCCGTTCGCAAGACGTCGGGAGCCAAACAGAGACAGACACGGAATCGACCGACTTCGAGTTCGGAACCGGGTCCCAGGAGTCCGGGAACGGACCGACAACATCCACGGGCATGAGCCCGGAAGACGAT
>CAZJZA010000162.1:0-4339 GCA_964550355.1 uncultured Halobacteriales archaeon | reverse complement strand
CCCCCACGGTACCGCCCCCGTTCCCGTGGTTTGGTTGACGTTTGTCATTGTTGAGTTAACGAATGCTACTCGCGCTCTTAGGCCTTTTGCAGCCCACGTCGAAACGCGACGCTCGACGCGCAGGCCAAAATCGGCCGAATTGTGGCGTCGCTGGGGAATATGTGGAAGGTCCGGGGCAGCGCCCCGTCGGAGAAACCGCTCAACGAGCGGCTTCTGCTACAACCGCGTGAGGTTCTTCGCTCGTGGACCCTTGTCTGCCTGTTCGATCTCGAATTCGACTTCCTGGCCCTCCTCCAGATCGGGCCCGCCGACGTCTTCCATGTGGAAGAACACGTCCTCTTCGGACTCGTCGCTCTCGATGAAGCCGTACCCTTTCCGCTCGTTGAAGAATGCGACCGTACCGGTTGCCATTTGTCTCCACCTGCTACGAGGAAGCCCTTCTATATAATCCCACCGCTGCTAGAGGGCGTTTTCGACGCTGAAACAAGGCTTCAGTGATTTGCCAGTTGCTGTAACGATTTTGGATCCGCCTATCTCGGGAGCGCAAATGAACTCGCTTTCACTCCTCCCGAACTATTACCACTCGTCTCAAACTATTACCACTCGTCCCGAACTATTACCACTCGAACTCGTTTTTACGGGACCCACGATGCTGGGACCAAAAGAGATATTGCCAACAGCGAGTGTTATTCAATCGCATGGAAGACGTTTTCGTCGCACGACTCATGACCTCGGATCTGATCACTGCGAACCCCGACACGTTTGTCGAAGATGCGGCCCACACGCTTTTGGACAACCAGATCGGGTCCATCATCGTCTCGGATGCCGAGGGCGAACTCGAAGGAATTCTTACGAGAACCGACTTCATCCGCATCGTTGCCGAAAGCAAACCGAAGGCAAAGACGACCGTCGAACGATACATGACCAAAGACGTCGTCACCGTCAGCGCCCAAGATCACATCCAGGCAGCCGCCGACAAAATGATCGAGGAGGGGATCTCTCACCTCCCGGTCACTGACGAAGATGGGATCGTCATCGGAATGATCACGAAAACCGATCTAACGGCCTACATCTCCGAAGTGAGAAAGCCGACCCCGTCCTAACGTCCTTCGAGAGTCAGAGAGGACCACGCGGACGAACACCAATTTTTTACCTTACCCAAAACGGTGGAAGATTTTACCGTACTCAAAACGGTGGAAGAGATGTTCTACCCCCCCGAAACGGGTGGGTGCGTTCTCCACCTGTATTTGGACCAAGGGGAACGAAATACAACCAACTCCAACTTGTGCGAGACCTTTCAGTGGGCTTGCCAAACCGTAGCCTCAGCCTCGAACAGCCCTGGGACTTAATATCACTCAATACTTAGGGTGGCCTAACACCACTGCATTGTAATGATATCACAGCACAATCACGCAACGCAGGTGGTAAAAGCCGATACGACATCGCTGTCAATTTCCATTCAGTCGGTTCACTAACCCATAAAATCAAGGCCCATGCAAGAATCACCATCACTCGAAACCGGGTCAAGGGGACCGAGGACGACAACGCTCATCGTTGCTTCGAGTATTGGAACCTATCTGCTCATTCTTACGGGCGTCTCGAATGCGCTCAGCCAGGCCACGACGGCGTGTTCGACCTGGCCACTTTGCAGCGGGCCCTGGCTCGAATCCTCTGCCAAGGCCGTCGTCATCGGCCATCGGCTGACGGCCCTCCTCGTGGGGCTAATCTTGCTGGCAACGATCGTCCGGGTCATCAAGACGCCAACCTCGCGAAAGGTCCGGGCCGCAGTCATCCTCGGGAGCCTGCTTTATCCCTTCCAGGTCGTCCTCGGGGCCAAAGCGGCTGTATCGGGAATTTCCACCGCAATTGGAACACTCCATTTGGTCACGGCGATGTCGATATTTACGGCACTCTTAGCGGCATTAATCTGGCAGCTCGACGACCATATAGCAGCAAGTCCGGAATCGAAAACCGTGGCCGATCCACCGTCGACGGAAACCCCACCGGCCCGACCAGAACCGAATGAACGATTCGTCCAGGATCATGGACTGGTTACAATCGCACGGGCCTACCTCCGTTTGACCAAACCATACCTGTGGTGGCTCCTGAGTCTCGTTGCGCTCGCAAGTATGGGCCTCGCCGCGGGCGGGATTCCGCCACTCAATACGACACTTGCAACGATCAGTGGGGGAGTGTTTGCCATTGGCGCAAGCGCAACCTTCAACAACGTCCTCGAGCGTGAACAGGACGAGTTGATGCATCGGACCAGTGACAGACCAATCGTAACCGACATCGTCCCACCCCGCCGGGCGATCGCCTTCGGCTTCATCTTACTTCTCGCGTCGATGACCGTCTTCGTCTCATTCGTTAACGTCCTCGCCGCCGGGCTCGCTTTGCTGGCCGTGCTGTTTTACAGTGTGGTGTACACCATGCTCCTGAAACCCCGGACCGACCAGAACACCGTTATCGGCGGGGCAGTTGGGGCGTTGCCCGCGTTGATCGGCTGGGCGGCAATCACCGATACGATCGGCGTTCCAGCAATCGTTCTCGGCGTCGTCGTTTTCCTCTGGACACCGGCCCACTTTTACAATCTTGCTCTCATTTACAAGGACGACTACGCCCGGGCCGGATTTCCGATGCTTCCAGTAGTTCGAGGGGAACGAACGACGCGATTGCATATCGCCGCCTTCTTGGGAGCAACGATGCTCGCTGCAGTTCTTTTAGGCACCGCAACTGCACTCGGACCGCTTTACGCAGGTGTCGCCGTCGTTTTCGGCGCCCTGTTTCTCATTGTGGCTGTCCATTTGAACCGAGTCCAAACGGACAGAGCAGCGAAACGAACCTTCGTTGTGGCAAACGTCTACCTCGGTGCGCTCCTGTTCGCCATCGTCCTCGACACGATGGCCATTTAGAGTCGAGGTTTCCCTTGTCCGTTTACTCGGTCTCCGAGGTGGCTCTCGATCCGACGACCACGAGCCAGGCAAACAGGAGCAACTGGACGAAAACCAAGAGATAGATCATCACCTGGACGCCCTCGGAGATGAGAAACAGCCCGATCACCAAGAACGTGTTTGCGAGGCCGACGACCGTCCCGATCCCCCCGGCAATCCCGGCATCGACGAGGCCGAGCGAGCGGGCAGAAAGTGTCGCCACCACGAACGCAGCGACCGACAGATGTCCAAAGAAGTGATAGGCAGTTTGAACGGACGGCCAGAACGTAAAGACGAGATCCGGCGCGAAAACCGCCTGCAGACCCGTAAGCCCGAGGCCCGCGACCCCAATCAGGTAGATCCGGTTCGTCGTTGCCCCGGTGCCCTCGCGTTGGTCGATCCAAACGAGTACGGCGACCAGCGAGAGAAAGAGTGCCAGTGCCGTGGCGAGATGGGTCAGTTGCACGGCTGGCGTATATCCATCGGGAAAGAGCGTGGCGAATGTGACAGTGACCCCACCGAGAAAGACCTGAATCGGGAGCAACAGTAACGCCAGCCAGGCCGCCCACGAAATCCGGGTACCGCGAAACCGATACCAAAGAATGAGGGTATTTCCAAAGATGAGAAACCCGACGAGCATCGCGAAAAACCGGTGGAACCACTCGATAAACTGAGGGATCGTGAGTCCGATTGGCGAGAGCTGCCCGGCACAGCCCGGATAGGTGAAGTTACATGTCGCCCCAGCTCCGGCCGCTGCCGTAAACTCGCCGACAAGCACCAGCAGGAAGGTTAGCCCCGCCGTCAGTCCCGCAATACCTCGTGCATGATCCAGCAGGAAACCGCCGATCCGGTGTAACACGGTCGGGCCCGAGGATCGATCCGTGAACGAAGCCATGGTCACCTGTTATCAGATGGACCCATTTAGTCGTTCCCGATTGCGGCATTCGACGGACCGAAGATTTTTGGTCCGAAGTAGCCTGTCTCAGGTATGAACCGGCGTGAGTTTTTGGCTACCGGTGCTGTCACACTCGGAACGGCTCTTGCGGGCTGTGCCAGTGGCGACGGGTTGGGATACGACGTCGCAATGGTTTCGAACGCGTTCGTTCCTGGTTCGACAATAGATGTGCCGAATGACGCACCGGAGTGGGTCTCTTCGGACGATCCCATTGTCGAGGTACGCGTGGGCGATCCCCTGGTTTGGGAAAACACCGATTCGCGAATTCACACCGTGACTGCAGCCACCGAACGGCACCCGGAGGCTGAAGCAATGATTGGACCGGAAACAGAAGAGAGCGACCACGAGGAAGCGGTCCCTCGACTGCCCGCAGAAGGGACGTTTTTCGCCTCGGGGAACTTCGAGAACGAAATTGCGGCCGTCGAGTCTTTCTTCGAGACGGTAAACGGCGGTG
>CAZJZA010000161.1:0-4365 GCA_964550355.1 uncultured Halobacteriales archaeon | reverse complement strand
CGATTGGCGAGGGAGGCGATCCCGTTGTAGTGGACGGGGTGGATTGTCATCGCCGACCGTTCGGCCCCCATCGGTTTGAGCCCTCGGGTGGGCGCCACCGCTCGGGGGTGACAGCCAGCGGGGCAGCCTGGATCACTCCAGCATCTCGACTGCTTCTTCGACGGACAGCACCCCCGCCTCGACCGCCGAGAGGATGTCTTCCATTTCCCCTCGCTGGGCTTCCGGGTCGGGTTCCTCGACCCAGAGGTCGGCGAGCGGGGTACCCTCCTCGATGGCCAGTTCGTGTTTCACTCGGTAGGCCCCGTTCTCGGTGATAATGTCGGCGGGATGGAAGAAGGCCCACTCCTCGCGGTCGAAGCGCACGCCGATCCGCGGTTTCGCACCAAAGGATTCCGCAAAGTAGCGCAGCGCTTCGACTTCCTTACTCGTGAGATAGATCGGGTCGCCGGCGCTCGCTTTGGCCTCGATGGCGTAGAAGACGGTCCCATTTCCCGCGAGGACGTCCGGGAGTTCGCGCTCCGTGGCGCTCCCGCTGGCCGGGGCGCGCATGACGGCAAAGCCGGTGTCGTCGAGGGCGTTGACCAGTTCTCGCTCCCGGCGGTCGCCCTTGCGGTTGGCGGACATCTGTCTCGGCAAAGGTGTGGCCGGGTAAAAACCTCGACGGGTCTGTGCCGTACTACTCGCTCTGGATTCGCGGCGCGAGCATGTAGGTCACGTTGCCCAGGCCCTCCGCGATGTCGAAATGGAGTTTCACGGGGAACTCCTCGCCGAGTTCCACCTCGACCTCGCCGTTTGCCGGAATGGCCTTGTCCATATCCTTGAGGTAATCGAGGGAGAAAAGCGAGTGGGCATCGCCCAGTTCGAGCTGAATGAGATCCACAGCCTCCAGTTCGAGGTGGACGTCGTCGGTGTCGCCCTCCGCGTCGACGTAGAAGTGCTCTGCTTCCTGATCGACGCCAAGGGCGATGTGATCCGAAACCATATCCGCCGCCCGGACCGCCCGGTCGATGTCCCGCCCTTCGATGACGATTCGAGCGGGGAGGTCCAGGTCGGGGAGGTCGGGCTCCTGGCGGATCGAGTCGGGATCGATGAGGGCGAGGGTGTACTCTAGCCCGTCGATGTGGATGTGGAGTTTTCGGGTCTCCTCGTCGAGTTCGAGCTGGATGAGCTGGCCGGCGTCGGCCATGCCGGCGATGTCCTCCAGTCGGGAGAGGTCCACCCCGATGATTCCGCCATCGGCTTCGTAGGACTCGAAGGCCGCGGCTTCGAGATCCAAGTCTACCATGCCCACGTTTGCCGGGTCGACTGCCCGAATTTCCAACCCCGCTTCGGTGAGGTGGATCTTACACTCGTCCACCAGCACGCTCACGGAATCGAGCGTAGTCCGGAGGGTTTCGGCGCTGACGATGGCCGTAAACATCTTGCTCCGGGATTAGGTGCAATCCCATAAAAAGCCACCCGTTCGCACCAGAGGCGGTGTAATGTCTCCCACACCGCAGTGTCCACCGCCAGTCACTTCTCGCCAGATCCCAAAGGATGGACAATGAGTGGAAAAGACGAGTATTACAACAAGGCCAAACAGCAGGGCTATCGATCCCGATCTGCGTACAAACTCATCCAGATCGACGAGCAGGTCGGCCTGCTAGCCCCGGGCGATCCCGTCCCCGACCTGGGTGCGGCCCCAGGTGGCTGGCTCCAGGTCTCCGCCGAGACCGTCGGCGAGGCCGGACGAGTGATCGGCGTCGACTTCCAGCGCATCGATCCCATCGAGAAAGGCGACGTCGAAACGATTCGCGGCGACATGACCGACGAGAAAACCCAGGAACGGATCAGGGACCTCGCCCCCGAACACGTCGACGTGGTCCTCTCCGACATGGCACCGAACATGACCGGCGAGTACGACCTGGACCACGCCCGGTCGGTCCACCTGGCCCGGACGGCCTTCGAGGTCGCCCGGGAATTCCTGGAATCGGGGGGCAACTTCGTGGTGAAGGTCTTCGAGGGCCGGGATCTCGACGACTTCGTCGAGGACGTCGAACCGGAATTCGACAAGGTCAGCATTGTCCGGCCGGCCGCCTCCCGCGATTCCTCCTCTGAGGTGTTCGTCGTGGGACTTGGACGGCTCACGGCCCCGGTCACTGTCGGTGAGACGCGCGAGGTGACGATCGAAGCATCCGGCAAAGACGGCGACGGGATCGCCTACGTCGAGGGGTACACCCTCTTCGTCTCCGGCACGACGGTTGGCGAGGAGGTAACGATCGAAGTCACGGACGTGAAGCCGCGATTCGGCTTTGGAAAACAGATCGAGTGATCGGTTTGACGAAACAGATTGAGTCGGGTTATCTGTCTGACGAAACGGATTGAGTCGAGTGATCGGCCCGACTGACCCGGCGATCAGTCAGCCGCCGGCGCGGCCCGGTTTCGTTCTTGCCGCCTGAGTACGCCCACTACCAGATAGACGAATGGCGTATCGAGCAGGGCGATCGCCAGTTTGAGCAGGTACTGCCCCACGAGCAGCGACGCGATCACCGCAAGCGGGAGCGGATCACCGGTTCCGAGCGCCAGCGGGACCAGGTAGAATCCCAGACCAACGAAGATGACCGTGTCCAACAACTGGCTGGTCGCCGTCGAGCCGATGTTTCGGAGCCACAGGTGTTCGCCCCCGGTCACGTCCCGAAGGTAGTGAAAGACCACGACGTCCCAGTTCTGGCTCACCAGGTAGGCGGCCAGGCTCGCGATGACGATATTCGTACTCGATCCCAGGACCGTGGCGAAGGTTTCCGGTGCGACTGGCGAGGTGCCCGCCGCCGGGGCGAGAATGGTGCTCCAGACGAGCGCCAACAGGACGAAGTTGAGAGCGAAAGCCACGTTCACCAGTATCTGGGCCGCCCGCCGCCCGTAGATCTCTGCATAGATGTCTGAGGCGAAGAACGTCAGCGCGTAGGCCAGCGCGGCCCCGGGTAGGGCAAGCGTGTCGCCGGCCACCGGGATCGAGACTGGCAGGCCGAAAGCGAGGACCTTCGATGCGGTGAGCTGGGCCGTCACCAGCGCGGTGACGAAGAGGCCGATCAGCGCCACCTGCCCGATGGACGTCTCGGGACGGGTCATTGGTCGTCCGCTCCAGTCTCGTTCGTGTCCAGGCGGTCGTGTCTGGCGTCGATCTCGTCGAGTAAATCCAGCGTCTTTCGGATCGAGGTCCGGATGGCGTCGCTCCGGTTGACGAATTTGCCGTCCTCGCCGACGTGCTCATCGAGGTCCGCGAGGAGTTCGCCCGGGATTTCGACGCTAATTTTGGGCATCAGTAATCTCACCCGGTCGGAACGTCCGGTATCGATCGTCTTTCAGTGCTCGCATAGTATTCTCAGAAGAATATCGAGGAGCACCAAAGAAAAACGCATCGCTCCCCGGGCAGGGATTTCTGTAAAAGGCGATGACCAACGTTTCAAACGTCCCTCATTTCTTGGGGGAACCGGACGAAAAGTAGCTTCGGAGTACGGCTCTTCGAGCCGCAAAAATTCGAAGGATGGTCACTTTGATCTCATGGATTCGATACCGCAGGATTTAGTTGACAGATCTGTGGTAGAAAGAGAGAGTTCTTGGAAGATACAGACCTTGAGTTCAGCAAACTACGATGGCAATCTTTTCTGACTTGGCCTTGGCATAATCTCTTTAGAGTGGCTCCATTCAATCTGAATCAATGGTCAAATGGGAATGTGAAAATTGTGGCAAAGTACATCGGAGCAATCCAACGGAGTGCCGCAATTGTGGGCACACGGTCTTCCGCCAGTATCGAGGTGATGAGTCGCCAAGCGGTTCAGGAATCGGCTCCTGGAAGGTACTGATTCTTCTCTTAATAATTATCGGTGGATATCTTTTATTGGCTCCTGAATTGGGTCTCCCAACCCCGTTCTAAAACGCATTGATCTTCAGCAGAAATTCTGAGTGACGTATACAGTCGTCTCAGACCCATCTTCTTCGATATAGACTCCGATCCCCTCTTTGGTCCAGTACTCCTTCAGCACATTTTCTCGGTGACCCGGGGAGCTCATCCAACCTTCTACAGTTTCGGTGGCCAGTTCTTCATTGGTGAACGTGAACCCGGTAAAGGACTGTTTGAAGATGTTCTCCCCGCCCGTTGCATATTGATTGCTATCAATCTCTGCTCGGCAATCGTAATCAAACAAATCGTATCTGTCCCCCATCTCCTCTCCATCCGGAGATGTGTGGGCAAAGTAGTCATTCTGAGCCATGTCTTCCGAATGGTAACGGGCGATTTCCTCTAAGTCGGTATCGTAAGACAGCTCGTTCAACCCCTCTGATTGGCGTTTCTCGTTAACCTTTTCGTGGACCAGACTTTCGATCTCA
>CAZJZA010000160.1:0-4390 GCA_964550355.1 uncultured Halobacteriales archaeon | reverse complement strand
CGACCGGGCCTGCGTGGCCTGTGGGGACATCACCTCCCTCCCTGTCCGGGACGAGGCCGTCGACGCCGGCATCTCTACGTTCGTCCCCGACCTGCTCAGGCCAGCGTCCATCGAGCGGGCCGTCGCCGAGATGGACCGGGTGCTCAGTCCGGACGGTCGCGTCGCCGTCGTCACGCTTGCAGAGTCCGACGCCATTGCGACGCGACTCTACCGGTGGCTCCGGGTCGTCTTCCCGACGCAACTCGACTGTCGACCCATCTCCGTTGCTACGTTCCTTGAGGCCGGCGGCTTCGATGTCGAGTGGGTGCGGGTACGGTCGCTGTACGGGCTTCCGGTTACCGTAGCCCTGGCGAGGCGGTGATGGCTGGCAGGCTTTGGAATCCGAATTTCGTTCGTTCCGGGCTCGTTGTCTAATAACCGTAAGGGCGGAAAAGTACCCGGCCCAAGGACCGACGCGATCTCCCTGGATTCCACCCTCTAATCGATGCTCACCGATCCCCCGAATCCTGGCTGTCTGGGGGACGGTCGTCGCGTTCGCCCTCGGAGCGGTCGCGTAGGACCTCCGTCGGCACAACCACTGCATCTCGTCGCTGATGCAGGTCGTCGGGCTCTTGACCGTGCTCTTCCGGGCCATTCGACCTCGCCGTATAGGTATTCCGGTCGACGACAGATCGCAGGCGACTCCCTCTGGCGACGGGGATTCCGTTCGACCGGCCCACTGTTACTCGGGATGCGGCGTCCTGTTCTGGTCCAGCCTGGTCGTCTCGCTCTCGCTCGGGTTCGTCACCGCCTATCCGGTGAATCCCTGGCTCGTCCGTCGTGGCGTGAAATCCGGGATGCAGAATTCGGCCGCGCTAGAGCCGTTGCTGTGACGGGTGCGGCCGGAAAAGTCGGCTCACCGACTCACTCGTAGAGCCAGGATTCGTCGATGCGCTCGTAGTCCTCGAGTTCCGACTCGTCGAAGAACAGGCCGATTTCGCGCTCGGCGGAGCCGGGTTCGGTGTCCGAACCGTGAACGACGTTTCGACCCAAGTCCAGGCCGAAGTCACCGCGGATGGTACCCGGGGCGGACTCGGCGGGGTCGGTTGCGCCCATCATCGCTCGAACTTGGGCGATCGCGTCCTGGCCTTCCCAGACCATAGCAAACACCGGCCCTGACGTGATGAAGGTCGTGAGCCCTTCGAAAAACGGCTTCTCGGCGTGCTCTGTGTAATGTTCCTCGGCAAGTTGCTGGTCGATTTGCATCAGCTTCGCGCCGACGAGTTTCAGTCCGCGGTCCTCGAACCGGGAGATAACCTCACCGATGAGCCCTCGCTGGACGCCGTCCGGCTTGACCATCACAAAGGTACGTTCCATCATTCCTCTTCTTGCTGTCCGGCCCACTCGACGTCACGGGATTCGCGTCCCATGCCGGCGTTTTTCTCGCACTTCGAAGAACAGAAGTACATCGTCTCGCCGTTTTTCTTGACGTACATCGTGCCGGTCCCTTGATCGATTTCGGTTCCACAATAGTCACAGGTGCGTGTCTGTGGCATTATTGACCACCGATCGAGTCGGCTTCGCGGGCCGTCTCGCGGAGCTGCAACACGTCCCCAACCCGAACCGGGCCGAGGGCGTTCCGCGTGATGATGCGGCCCTGATTTGACCCTTCCTTGATTCGACACTTCACCTGCATGGCCTCGCCGTGCATGCCGGTTTTCCCGACGATCTCGATGACCTCGGCGGGTGTCGAGCCCTCAGTCGATTCCTCTGCGCTCATCGCTATTGCAGGTCCTCGATTTTGGTTGCGATGTCCTCGACGTCGGACTCCGCTTCGCCGTCGTCGACGATGGCGGCCGCCGCGCTCCCCACATCGAGGCCGCAAGCGTGGCCGGCCGCGTCCTGGGTGTCGACGGAAAGACACGAAATCCCCTTTTCGTCTGCGAGTTCGGGGAGGTGCATGACGATCTCCTCGGGGGAGACGTCCTCCGCGACGAAGACGAGCGAGGCGTTGCCACGTTCGACGGCTTTGGTCGTTTCATTTGTTCCTTTCTTGATGCGTCCGGTGTCTCGGGCGACCTCGAGGGCCTCGAGTGCTCGGTCCTGAAGGTCACCTGGAACGTCGTAGTCTACGTATACTGGCATAGTGTCTCACCGTTCCCACAGAGGGGCTTTCGCTCCCCCGCCGATCGATCCTGAGGCTGGAAGCATCATCGACCCCTGTGAGGTGTATTCCAGAGTCGGCACCCCGTGCTTAAAAGCGTGTCCAAACGGGGGAGGGGCAGACACCGAAATGTGGGAGGAGCAACCTCCGAAACGGTGGAAGTGTAGGCACCGAGGGAAACGCCCTTGCCCTGCCGCATGCAAGTTTCGCCGATGGACTGGCAGGTAGTCGGCGCACTGGCTCACGAGGCGACCATGCTCCACGAGCGCCGGCTCCTGGTTCTTGCCGGCGAGAACGGCCATTTCGACGCGGCACGAGATGCACTCGAAGCGGCGGAGTCGGCCAGTGATAACGGCCCGATACTGGGAGACACAACGCTCGTGGGAACGGAGGCTGCCCTTTCCTGTGAGCATCTCGAACCCCAACAGGCGGGGGATCTCCTCGGGACCACCCGATCCGCCGTTGTGCTCGATTGCCGGGAAGCCTGTCAGCCAAACGATCTGGGGCGTGTCGTTGGGGCGGTCGACGGGGGTGGGCTGTTGGTACTCCTGACTCCCCCGCTTGAAACGTGGGCCCATCGCCGTGACGACTTCGACACCTCACTTGCGATTCCCCCTGATACCGTCGAGGACGTCTCGGGACACTTTCGCGACCGCCTCGTCGAGACGCTCCGGGTGCACCGCGGCATCGCGATCGCCGATCTCGACGCCGAGGAAATCGTTCGGAACGGGTTGACCGGACAGCCTCCGCGGAAACAAGCGCCCCCAATCGAACCTCCGGACGGAGCCAAATCGGTTCCAGACCCGATACTTGAGGCGTGTCTCACACAGGACCAGGCAGACGCGATTGGGAGACTGGCCGCTCTCAAGGAGGGACCAACGGCTGCGGTCCTCGAAGCCGACCGGGGACGGGGAAAATCTAGCGTCGCCGGGCTGGTCGCCGCCTGGTTCGTTGGGATGGGGGACGACGTGGTGGTCACCGGCCCAAAGAGACGCGCCGCAACGGCCTTTTTCGAGCGAATTTCGGAGGTCCTGCCCTCCCTCGACGGCGTTCGATCTGTCGAGGGATCGCCCCCAGGACGGATCGACGCCGAAAGTGGCGGTCACGTCGAGTTCGTCGAGGCGACCGCGATCGAGGACCGACACAAATCGGCAGACGTGCTTTTCGTCGAAGAAGCTGCGGCGCTTCCGGTATCGATTCTCGAATCGACGCTCGCCGTTTCCCGGATCGTGTATACCACGACCGTCCACGGGTACGAGGGATCGGGCCGGGGATTTGCGGTACGATTTCGGGACAGTCTCGCGGCTTCCCCTCACGAGGTACTCGATATCTCGCTCGCCGAGCCGATCCGCTATGCCGCCGGCGATCCCGTCGAGGTGTGGGCATCACGAGCCCTTCTCCTCGGAGCGGGACCAGTGCCTGGTTCGGTGATCGAGGACGCCACCCCGGAAAGCGTGAGTTATCGCGAACTCGACTCAGCGGACCTCCGACAGGACGAACAGGTACTCAGGGAAGTTTTCGGCCTGCTCGTTTCCGCTCACTACCGAACCGAACCGGACGACCTGGCCCGGCTCCTCGACGGATCGAATCTCGCTGTTCGGGCGCTTCTGCAGGACGGACACGTCGTGGCGGTGGCACTCGTGGCCCGCGAAGGGGGGTTGGCCCGGAAGACTCGCGAGCGCGCCTATCTGGGCCAGCGCATCCGCGGGAACATGCTTCCGGACGTATTGATGAGCCAACTCCGGGACGAGTCCGCCGGGGGGCCGGTAGGGCTTCGAATTGTTCGTCTCGCCAGCCATCACGCGGTTCGCTCACGAGGCCTGGGAAGTCATCTTCTCGACCGAATCGAGTCCGAATTCACTCCCATCATTGACTGGCTCGGAACTGGATTTGGGGTGACACCACCGCTCGTTTCGTTCTGGCAGTCGAACGGCTACGCGACTATTCATCTCTCGACCACTCGCAACGAACGCAGTGGCGAACACTCCGTACTCATGATGAAACCGGTCTCAAAATGGGGACAGACCCTCGCCGAGGCACATGGTCGGTGGTTTGGGTCGCGGATCGGCGGGATTATTGTGGACTCTCTCGACGATCTCGAACCGGATATTCTCCGAGCCGTGCTCGAAGCGGCCCGTTATCCTCCGCCGCTACGGATTTCACCGCACCAGTGGCGAGTTATCGCTGGCGCGGCTTTCGGTCCGGGGTTGTACAGCGTCGATCCGGCCCCGTTTCGGACGCTGGTCG
>CAZJZA010000159.1:0-4400 GCA_964550355.1 uncultured Halobacteriales archaeon | reverse complement strand
CGATTGCGTCGTCGATCACTTCCCGAAACGCGTTAAGAAAGTCCTGTCGGCGTTCCGGTCGGTGGTATTGCCGGTATCCGATGTGGGTGTCACCCGTATGTATGACGCGAGTCATTCAGTTCTCAAATCCTTATCCCCCATCACCTATAATTTCGGTGGGCCACGCCGCGGATCCGCCAGCGGGCAGGGCGACAGGCTGGAACGGTGACAGACGGGCAGCAGACGGTGCCACCACCCGAACGCTCTTATGAGCCAGTACCTTACCTGTCCCTGATGACCGAAACCGTGGACGACGTCGAGCTCCCCTGCGACGAGGAGGCGTCCCAGCAGGAGAAACTCGACGTCCTCCAGGAACGCCTCGAGGTCCTCGAGGAACAAAACGAGGAGATGCGCGACAAACTCCTCGATGCGAACGCGGAGAACAACAAGTATCAGCAGAAACTCGAACGGCTCTCCCACGAGAACAAGAAGCTCAAGCAATCGCCACTGTTCGTCGCGACCGTCCAGGAACTCACCGATGACGGGGTCGTGATCAAACAGCACGGCAACAATCAGGAAGCCCTCACCGAAGTCACCGAGGAGATGCGCGAGGAGTTAGAACCGAGTGCCCGGGTCGCCGTCAACAATTCTCTCTCTATCGTGAAGCGACTCGACGACGAGGCCGATGTCCGGGCCAAGGTGATGCAGGTCGAGGAGAGCCCCGACGTTGGCTACGAAGACATCGGTGGACTCACGGAGGAACTCAACGAAGTCCGCGAGACGGTCGAACTCCCGCTCAAAAACCCGGATCTCTTCGACACGGTCGGGATCGAGCCTCCGAGCGGCGTGCTCCTCCACGGGCCGCCCGGCACCGGAAAGACGCTCATGGCCAAGGCCGTGGCCCGCCAGACCGATGCGACGTTCATCAAGATGGCTGGCTCGGAACTCGTCCACAAGTTCATCGGGGAAGGCGCGAAACTCGTCCGCGACCTCTTCCAGGTCGCCCGGGAACACGAACCCGCAGTCCTGTTCATCGACGAAATCGACGCGATTGCCTCGAAGCGGACGGATTCGAAGACCTCCGGGGACGCCGAGGTCCAGCGGACGATGATGCAACTCCTCTCGGAGATGGACGGCTTCGAGGACCGGGGCGACGTGCGGATCATCGCGGCGACAAATCGCTTTGACATGCTCGACCGCGCCATTTTACGCCCCGGTCGGTTCGACCGCCTCATCGAGGTGCCACTCCCCGACGAGGAGGGCCGGGAGAAGATCTTCAAGATTCACACCCGGAACATGTCCGTCGCAGCGGACCTGGATTACGAGCATCTCGCCCGGGAGACCGAAGGAATGTCGGGAGCGGACATTCGGGCGATCTGTACCGAAGCAGGCATGTTCGCGATTCGGGACGACAGGGAGACGATCACGGTCCAAGACTTCCGCGAGGCCCGGGAGAAACTCGAAGCCGAGGACGAAGACGACGACGTCTCAAAGACGTTCGCCTGATCGGTCCGTTTGATTTTTTCCAGCTTTTCACCCGAGTAAGGACACTTCTCACTCCCCATTCCAGTTACCGACAGGCTAAACCCATTCCGCCTTCAGGATAAACCAATGGTCGGGAGCGATGCGGAACGGGTCTATTACGTGATCAGCGACCTACACATCGGCGGCGACGAGCAGCTCGAACGGGTCGATTTTCTGGACGAGTTGCTCGAATTTCTCGAACGGCTCGAACAAACCGCCGAAACCGCCGAACTCGTGATCAACGGTGATGCCTTCGGCCTCTGGGAGTTGACGGCCCTCGAGGGAGTGGAGAAGTTCGATCACCTCGTGGCGACGTACCCGCAGCTCTTCGATCAGTTGGAGGCGACCGGCGAAAACATCGACATTACCCTGATTCCGGGAAACCACGACCACGAACTCGCGGCCTACGACGAGTACGTCGACCGCTTTAAGGCGTACAACGTCGACCTCGTAAAAGACCCCTCACTCGTCCGGGAAATCGGCGAGCGTGCCATCTACTTCGAACACGGGAGCCAGCAAGATCCGAACAATCAAATCAGAGAGTGGGGAAACCCCCACGCCACACCGGTGGGCTATTACTTCAACACGCTGTTCACGAATCGAGCGGGAAAACTGTCCGATCGGGGCCGGTACAACTGGCTCAAAGACGTGCAGGCGGTCACGCCGACCGAACGGATCCCGGTCTGGCTGATCTCCCAGTACTTCTATCGGGAAATGAATCCCCTACTTCGCTATGCCCTGGTTCCGTTCATGCTCCTCTTCAACATCAGTGCCGTCCTCGCCGTTCTCGCCGGACTGGATCTGCTTGATATCTGGTCGGCCCCGGTCGACCTGGGAACCGCCTTTCTGGGTCAGTTCGGGACCGCCGGGACGGCTCTCTGGTTCCTCCTCGCGATCAACGTGGCAGTGGTCGGCATGCTCCTGCTCGTGGGCATTCCCCTGTATTTCCTCCGCCGGGACGTCAGAAAGACGATCAACCGGTTCGGACTCTTCGAGACCGAACTGACCGTCGATCCAAACCAGCCCTACGAGGAACGAGCCCGCGAGGTCTTCGCCGAGCGACCCGAGACGGCGATATATTGCTACGGACACACCCACAGACCGAAACTCGATCGAATGAACGATCGGGTGCTCGTCAACACCGGGACGTGGCTCAAGCGTCTGCACCGCCGGGATGGGATCATGGGCATCCTCCCGTCCGTGTTTTACCCGTCCTATCAACTCGGGGCTGTTCGTATCGCCCAGGAGGCTGACGGAATCCACGTCGAGTTCGAGGAAATCGAGAAGCCGACCCCCGGCCCCGACGATCTGACCCTCACCGAGCGACTCCTCACGCTGGGTCGGAAACCGGACCCAAAATTCCCGGATGCCACCGTCATCGCTCACGAGTAGTCCCAAAAGCAATTCGATCCGCTGGATACCGGGTCTACAGCCAAAAAATCAGGAAGGGGACAATGAACAAAACGACCAGGATGAGGGCCAAAAGCCCGACGTAGCCGATTCCCATCCCGACGATCGAAAGCCACGAGTCATGTTTGAACTGGTCCACGGTGAGATCCATATCTGGTTTTGTGCAGGCTAGTAGTTAATTGGTATTGTTTTTCGATTGCAGGATGTCGCCGATTCGTCGCGGTTCACCGGTGAGGTCCGGATCCGGTTCGACCAGTTTCAGCACCTCGTGGTCGGTTACCGACTTGTAGGCCTCCCCTGTCGCCTCCTCGACGAGCGCCCGCTCGATTCGGAACTCCGTGGACTGGTAGACCACGTCAATTCCATCCTGGTCGAATGAAAGAACAGTCATACGAGTTGATTCGCCTCTCGCTGTCTTAAGCCACCCGGGTCGAGTCGCCGCCTCGGGGCCTTTAAGCCCGTGGGAATACTCGGGCCGGGTGTGCTTGCGACCGACCCGATCGACCGGCTCACAATTCCCGATGGCACGGAGGTACAAGAACACGACCTCGTCACGGACGGGGACGTGCTCATCGGCGGAGGGAGTACCATCGAGTTCGGGCTGCGGGGACGGAATCTGGTGGCCGGAGAGCGGGTCTCCTTTCAGGGCGATATCGAGATGGAAGGTGACTGTCGACTCGATATGTGGTGTGAGGTGGATGGGAACGTCCCCGTCGGCGAGGACGCCTATCTCGGCGAACGGGTGTCGGTGACGGGCCGGCTCGTCGTCGGCGGGGATCTCGACATCGGCGACGACGTCGACATCGAGGAAGGATTCGAGGCCAACGGCTGGATCGTCATCCGCAATCCCCTGCCAACGGTGGTCTTTTTCATGATTTATCTCACCCATCTCCTCCGTTTGGGCGAAGCCGAAGAAGCCGAGTCGCTAATCGAGGAGTTGAGCGCAGATCCGGACCTCGATCCCGTCCGCATCCCACACAACGCAACCGTCAGCGACGACGTCTGGCAGGTCTCGACCGCGGCCGAGGTGGGCGATGAGTGTCGGTTACACGGAAACATCCGCGCCGAAGAGATCGCCGTGGGCGAAGATAACGACGTCTTCGGGAGTTTGCGCGCCAGGGGCGACATCACAGTCGGCTCCAGAACAACCGTCCACGGTGACGTGACGACCCGAAACGGCGATATCACAGTGGAACCTGGGGCGACGGTCCTCGGTGACGTGTCGGGAAACGACGTCCACCTCAGTCGGGACGCGGACGTCGACGGGACAATACGGGCCACCGGTGCGATGCAACTCGACGGCACGACCGACAGAGAAACAGAGTAGCGCTGGCCATTCAGGGACCCGAAGCGGACCGAAAGGTAATTTCGCCCCCTCCCGGTACCTGTCAGTATGCTTTCGCTGGCCCTTGCCGGCAAACCGAACGCCGGCAAGTCCACCTTCTAAACAGCCGCCACGATGGCCGACGTCCTCGTGGCGAACTACC
>CAZJZA010000158.1:0-4401 GCA_964550355.1 uncultured Halobacteriales archaeon | reverse complement strand
GGCGAAGTCCGCCCTCGCGGGCCCGACCTTCGGTCGGCTGGCGGGTGAGTACCTGTACCGGTCCCTTCGACCGGGCGTGAATCTTGTTCGACACCATGTGGTAGAGTTTATGATAGTAGATGGTGCCGACGAAGATCTCGGCCTCGATCTTTTCGCCGGTGATGCCCGAATACATGACCTCCTTGCCCGAGGACTTGAAGCCGTGTTCCTCGAGCGATCCGCGGAGTTCCCCTTCGTCTTCGCCCGTAAAGGGGGTGCCATCGACCCGTCGTCCTTCGAGGGAGCCGGCTTTGCCGCCGAGCATCTCGAGAACGTGGCCGACCGTCATCCGGGAAGGCAGTGCGTGTGGGTTCAAGACCAGGTCCGGAACCACGCCCTGTTCGGTGAAGGGCATGTCCTGTTGGGGAGCGAGGTGGCCCACAACTCCCTTCTGGCCGTGTCGGGACGCGAACTTGTCCCCGAGTTCGGGGATCCGCTCGTCCCGGACGGAAACCTTCGCGAGTTTCGAACCATCTTCACCCTCCATGAGCGTGACCGTGTCCACGACCCCGTCCTCGCCCGAGCGCATCGTGACGGAGGTCTCCCGGCGCTTCTGGGGAGAGAGCCCGCCCATGTCGTCCGGCTCTTCGAGGAACCGGGGCGGAGAGGTCTTTCCGAGGAGCACGCTATTCTCGTCGACGACCGTCTCCGGATTCACGAGGCCGTCTTCGTCGAGGTGTGTGTAGGCGTCCTCGCCGCGAGAGCCGCGGACGTCCGTCTCGGGGATCTCGAAGCGGTCTTCCTGCCCACCGGGGTAGCGTCGCTCTTCACCCTCGTAGGTGCGGAAGAAGTGAGAACGTGCGAGGCCGCGTTCGACCGACCCCTTGTTCATGACGAGAGCGTCCTCGATGTTGAACCCCTCGTAGGACATGACCGCCACGACGAAGTTCTGTCCGGCTGGACGATCATCGTAGCCGATCTGCTCTGTGGTCTGGGTCTTGACCATCCCCTTCTGGGGATAGTGCAAAAGATGTGCCCGGGTGTCGGGGCGAATACGGTAGTTCGCCGCCGGCAAACCGAGTGACTGTTTCATCATCCCTGCGCCCATCGTAATCCGTGGCGAGGCGTTGTGTTCGGGATAGGGAATCATCCCCGCCCCGATCCCGAAGATCAATTGCGGATCGAGTTCGAGGTGGGTGTGGTCCTCGGTGAGGTCGTCATCGGAAACCGCGACGAGGATGTCCTCTTCCTCTTCGGCGTCGATGAATTCGACCTTGCCCGCACGGACCAGGTCTTCGAACTCGAGTTCGTCGTTCTCGACGGCTTCGACGTCTTCTTCGGTGACAAGCGAGTCGCCGTCTTCGACGACCAGAAGCGGGCGTCGGGCCCGTCCGGCGTCGGCGTTGACGATCACCTCTTCGGTGCGCTCGTTGACGGAGACGTTGACCATCTCGCTTACGTCCCCGCGGCGTCGTGCCTCACGAATCTGTGCTGCGAGCCCCTCGGGATCCGGATGGGTCCCCACGAGGCTCCCGTTGACATAGACTTTCGCGTCTCGTCCCTGACTCATATTAATCGTCTGCCGGTGTGCGTTCGGTGGTAATCTGCGGAATCCCTTCGACGCCCATCGAGGCGAGCTCGGCCTTCAACTCGCGTTCGTCATCGACGTGCTGGGAGAGTTCCATCGCCTGCGCGAAGTTCTTCACAAGGCCACAATTCGGGCCCTCTGGGGTCTCCGAAGGGCAGATCCGGCCCCACTGGGTGGCGTGGAGGTCGCGGGCCTCGAAGTGTGGCTGACTGCGGGAGAGCGGGCTCCTGAGCCGGCGGAGGTGGCTGAGCACGCCCATATAGTCGGTGCGGTCGACGAGCTGGGAGACGCCGGAGCGGCCCCCGACCCAGTTCCCCGTCGCGATCGGGTGCTCGAGGCGTTCTGTGAGCACGTCCGAGCGAACCACGGTGGTGACCGTGAGCTGTCGGTTCCGCATGTTCGCACGGTCGAGCTGGTATTTCACGTCGCGAGCGAGTTTGTTAAGCGCCGTCCGGAACAGGTCGGTCATCAGGTCCCCCGAGACCTTCAGGCGCTTGTTGGCGTAGTGGTCCTTGTCGTCGGACTGGCGGCGGTGGAGGGCGAGTTCGAAAGAGGCCTCGGCCATCCGACAGAGGTAGTACGCTTTGTTGATTCGGACGTCCTCCTCGTCCACTTCTTCCTCGTGGAGGTGGGGAAGGAGGTAGCGGTCGATGACGTAATTCGCGCGTTTGAGCTGGTAGTTCTTACCCTGGCCCGAGGCGACCCGCTTGCCAAGGTCTTCGATGGCTGCTTCCTGGGTCTGGACCTCGGCTTCCTCCAGGTTTTCGAGCATGAACTTCACGATTTCCGGGTCGTCGCTCACGCGATGGACGATCTCTTCGTCGGATTCCAGCCCGAGCGCGCGGACGAGAGTGACGAATTCGATCGAACCCGAAATGCTCGGGAAAGAGACTTCGAGCAGTCCCTCACGATTTCGCTCGACGAGAACGAGGGCCCGGTAGCCCCGGCGCTGGGAGAAGGTCTTTGCGACCTGGATCTCGTCGCCGTATTTCTCGTCGTACTCGGCGAGGATCTTGTTCGGTGCGAGGTCCTCGCTCGTCATCAAGACCCGCTCTGAGCCATTGATGATGAAATAGCCGCCCGGGTCGGCGGGGTCCTCGCCGATTTCGATGAGTTCCTCGTCGGAAAAGCCGTGGATGTTACACTTCTGTGAGCCGACCATGACCGGCATGCGGCCGACCTTGGTTTCGGTGGTGTCAAGAACCTCGATGGGTTCTTCCTCGCCGCCCCGCTTGATCGTCATCTCCATGAAGACCGGAGCGGAGTAGGTAATGTTTCGAAGACGGGCTTCCTGTGGATAGAGAAGTTCCTCCGAGCCGTCGGCTTCCCGCACGCGCGGGGTGACGACTCGGACGTCGCCGAGTTCGACCCAGACGGGTTCCTCGTCCTCTTTGTCGCCGATTTCGGTTTCGATGCGATCTTTTTCGGTGACGACTTCCTGCATGCCGCGTTCGAGGAACGCGTTAAACGAGCGGAAGTGGTGATCGGCGAGTCGTTCTTTCGAGAAGTACGAACGGGAGAGTTTGCGTCGTTTTGCCTCTTGCATTATTCGATGACCAATCGGTAGACGGTTGCCGTGTCTGTGGTTCGGGAGTCTCGGGTGATCTGGATGACGTCCCCGACGGTCGCGGCCTCCGGAAGCGCCGGATCCGAGGCTCTGATTTTGGGGAGGTCGGTCCGCTTGATCCCGTACTCTTCGAGAACGCCCTCGAGGTCCGAATCCTCGAGGACTCTATGCTCCGGGACGAGTTCGTGTTGGCTTACATCGACCATGGATGCACCTGGCTGGGGGGAGAACTGCTCACGAGATACTACAGATTGTTAGTGGTAGCGAACGGATAAGTCTTGCCAACCGTGGTCGAGTATGGGAGACCCACTGATGGCAGCCCGGCGCATGGGGCCTCGTTTGGAAAGCCTTATACTCATCACCCAGTTAGCGAGGGATGCAGCCCGGGTGGTGTAGTGGCCCATCATACGACCCTGTCACGGTCGTGACACGGGTTCAAATCCCGTCCCGGGCGCTTTCTCAAACAACTCTCACAGCGAGCGACCAGCTTGCTGTGTCGCGACACTTGAGATTGGCCGAGTGAAAGTGCCGACGGGATTTGAGCCCAGAGGACGAGCGAAGCGACTCTGAGCGAAGTCCTCGTGGTTCATAATCCCGTCCCGGGCACCTTTCTCCAATAGGAACCCATCATAGATCGGTTTCGGTCGACTTTTCGCACAACACCCGAGATGGATGCTAACACCGCCGGTTTCGTCATTCGACGAGGGCAGCCTGAAGCGTGAACGTGAGTACCTGCTCGCGGGGTTCGATGACGTCGAGCTCTATTGCCGGTTCGAGGATCTTCTTCGCCAAGTAAAGCTCGAGGCCGATATTTGACGCGACCGGTTGCAAGAGTTCGTCACGGAGATTGGGTGGGATATCGACCGGTTGGACGGTGACGGTGATCGCCCCGGCATCCGGTTCGAGGCCGATGGAGACGCTCCCATCCGTATCGATCATCGACGTGATACCCTCGACGAGCAGGTCGATACCGTCCTCGAAACCGACGTTCGCGATCACGTGGGGAATGTCAGTGTCGGTTTCGACTGTCGTGTCCACGTTACATTTCGCGGAGACGGCCTCGTAAAGAGCGGTTTCGAGATCGGCCCTGATTTCCTCTTCACGCATCCACTGTGTCTTCGTGAGGACGCTGATCCGCTCGACGAGATGGGCGATCCGGTCAGACCGGCGGGCGATGGTCCGGGCCGATTCCCGCGTTTCGCCGGTCGTTTCCGCTTCGAGGACCTCGTCGCCGGAGAGCCCCGGCATCCGTCGGTCGAGGAGCACG
>CAZJZA010000157.1:0-4408 GCA_964550355.1 uncultured Halobacteriales archaeon | reverse complement strand
TCCAGGGGTTGGGAGGCCGTCGAGCAGTCCCGTCTCCCGCTCAGCGTCATGATCATTCCCGCGTCGGCGGTGGCCATCGCGGCCATCCCCCTGTCCATCCTGACCCCGGATCTCTCGCCGGTCGTCAAAGCCATATTCTTCGGCCTCTCCGCCGGCGTGTTCGCTCACGTCGGCATCGACATGCTACCAGAGTGCTCGCACGTCGGCTCGCACGCCGACTCGACGCACGGCACGGTCCAATGTTCCCACGACGCCGACCGCCTGCGCCAGTACGCCGTCCTCAGCACCCTCCTCGGCGCAGGCGTCATCTTCGTGCTGTGGCAGGTCCTCACAATGGGCTGAGACCGGGCGGTGCCGGCGACAGTAGCCACTGGAATAGGATTCATTTTGGAATGCGAAGGACACCACGATCCCAGTTCAACCAGCTCGCCTGAAAATGTGCAATCTCCCCGCCACGTAATCCCAATCGACCGCGTGCCAAACAAATATATCGGACATGGAGATGCTGTGGCTCGGGAAGAGTGACACTGGCCTCCAGTAATATCTCGAATTCACGATCAGTCAGGACATCTTCGTGGTACGTCTCGTTGTCAGGTCTTTCCGGTGGCGATCCGTCCAACTGGACTGCTCATGGTGATTTCCAGTCATTCCGTTTAAACCGCGCTCGTCACCTCAAAGAGCCTTTATTTGGCTGGTTTTCCTATTTTGATGACGGGATAACAATAGACACCATCTGCTGAATAGATGGTCTACGTTCAGCAGCTTGGTTTTGATAGTATCTAAATAGGTACAATCGAGCCTTGCTCAATAGAAGGCGCGAATACATCAGCAATTACGTGACAAATAGTTGGGAGAGGTAGGCAGATCGACCAAGCGAGCTATAATGAAGGACCATCCTTGAATGACAACAGACGTTAGTATGAATAAAAACATGAAACATTCAGCCCCTGGCTGTCACAGAGATGACCGAGCAGGAATCCTCGATATTCATATTTTTCGCCATCCACTATTCACGGACGTACCTCACTCCAACCAGATGCCTCGTCTGTGCCAGCGATAACGGGACCCGGGATTGCTTCGCCAGTAGGGACCGTGGAGGGATTTGCGGTGAGTCATCAGGTCTCGGTGCCGGTGTTTCATCGTCGGGGTGGATTCAGATAGCTCCTCAACGGGCGCGGTGATGCTCCTGTCCTCGTCTCTGCTAGATGGTCATGTCATCCTCGGACTCCACGTCGCCGACCCACTCCCCGAACTCCCAGCCCCGTGCAGTGGTGGCCATGATTTCAGGTTCTTGATCTGCATTGGAAGTGAAGGTGCTTGGGAATGGGTTGGTGATCCCGTCACCTCGGATGCTTATGGTGAGGACGTATTCAGGTTCCGGCTCGGTCTACTCAGAAATGTACCACGTTGGCGAACCCCCGACCTGCCAGGAGAGGAATGGATAGCCGTCGGTCGGATCAGCTTCGGTCGTGTGTTCTATGTCCCACCCAGCATCGAGGAAGGTATCGATGTCCGTCATTTCGGCAGTGGTCAAAGCTTCTGCCCCGGTGCCCTCGGATTGATTGGATACCTCACTATCGAAGAAATTGCTGGTGTATGTGGGGGTATCCTCCAACTCTAATGTCCCTCCCACAAATCCCTTTTCAGCCGGGTCGGAATCGCCCTCATAATAGACACTACCGACGCTATATGAATATTCGATTGTGCCAGGAACATGATCAAGCTCTCCAGCAAAGCTCCCAAAGTTTGTTTTGTCTCCGCTTCTACGCGTAACGTCGCCGGTCGAGTAAGAGTTGGAGACCGTCCCATCACCTTGACTTCCATCTTGACGTCCGATGAATCCGCCAGCGTTTTTCCTCGCGCTCACTTCAGCGGTCGAGTAGGAGTTGGTGATAGTCCCACCACCATTGCCCCCGACAAGCCCGCCCACGATATTATCACCGCTCACGGAGCCTGTTGAGTAGGCGTTGGTAACAGTTCCACCACCATTGGCACCGATGAGCGCCCCGGTATACCTATTGGCCTGTTCCGGATTTCCACCGGTCACGTTCACGTTCTCCAAACCCACGTTCACCACCTTGCCGCCGGTTAAAACAGCACCGAAAAGGCCAACTAAACCCCTCTCCTCCCTATCTATGAACAGGTTTTCGATCACGTATTCCTGTCCGTCGAAACTCCCAACGAATGGTTCCATGAAGTCCGTGCCAAGTTCAGCTGTCCCGATTGGTTCCCATCCATCTCCATCATTCCAATTCACGGTCTCGCTTGCATCGATATCATCAACGAGGAGATAGTCGGCTTCGAGATCGTTCCGGATCCAGTTTAGCTCCACGAGGTTAGAAATAAGATACGCCTCTTCTTCTTCGCTCCACTCGGGCTCCTTCGCGTCCGCTTCTGGAGTCGGTGTTACTTCCGGTGTTGGCGTCGGAGTTGTTGTATCCTGTTCCTTATCATCGTCACCGACGCAACCAGCGAGAGCCCCAGCACCAACCACAACGCCAGTTGTTTGCAAAAACTGCCTTCGATTGAACTGGGTCATAGTGATAAATCAACTCTCAATGATCGTTTAAGCACAGTGTGATTCTCAATTACAAAGAACATGAAGATTATTGGAAGATAATCGGCGGACGAACCAATATCACCGGAGAAAAACACCGTTTCAGACGGAGTCTTGAGGGTTGAAGTTGCTCCAACATCGCTATCAGGATGTCAAATCGCGGCCGGAAATTTACTGATCTCGTTTCTTCCCCGGAAAATGGGCGCTGCAGGATTTGAACCCGATGGCAAATCCTCACTGGCGTTCGGATTTGCGTGATTCAAATCTTTTGCGCCGCTCCGCACATTTTCGCCCCGCGAAAATGGCTATGGGCGCTGCAGGATTTGAACCCGCGACCCCTTGGTCCGAAGCCAAGTGCTCTGTCCAAGCTGAGCTAAGCGCCCGCAAAACCAGATATGCCGAGGGGCCTGTTAAACCTCCCGATGCAAAATGAACGAGCACACCGCTGGCGTATCGCCATTTCGAATTCCAGACCTCGGACAGCGGGATACGAAAGTAAAGCGGGTAGGACCTTTTCACAAAGCGTCCACAGACGGCCTCGAATCCGCTCCGATTCGGCCCACTTATACCGACAGCGACGGTCACCGAATCCATGGGCGGTGCCGTGCGAGGCTATATCGAACTCACCCGACCAGTGAACAGCGTTGCTGCGGGTGTGCTCACGCTCATCGGCGGGTTCGTTGCGGCGGGGATGTCAGCAGAACCCTGGCTACTCGGGGCCGCAATTCTGGCCACTGTACTTGCGACAGGGGCGGGAAACGCGATCAACGATTACTTCGACCGGGATATCGATCGCATCAACAATCCCGGGCGGCCGATCCCACGGGGAGACGTTCGTCCACGGCGGGCACTTTTGTTGAGTGGCGTCTTGTTTGCAGTCGCTATTGGACTTGCGGTGACGCTTCCACCGGTTGCAATTCTCATTGCACTGATCAACTTTCTCGGTCTGGTGGCCTATACGACTCTCTTCAAAGGCCGACCCGGGGCAGGGAACGCGCTGGTCGCGTATTTGGGTGGCAGTACGTTTCTTTTCGGTGCCGCAGCAGTCGGTCGGGTCCGTGACGGGCTCGTTCTTTTCGTCCTCGCGGCACTTTCTACCTTTGCGCGTGAGGTGATCAAAGATATCGAAGACGTTGCTGGCGACCGGGCTGAAGGCCTGAGGACGCTTCCAATAGCATTCGGGACCGGGACTTCATTCGGGATCGCCGCCCTCGCGCTGGTAATCGCAGTGCTTGCGAGCCCGCTCCCGTATCTGACGGATCTCTTTGGGCTGTCGTACCTCGTGTTAGTGATCCCCGCCGATTTACTCATGCTCGCCGCACTCCTTCGGAGTCGGTCGGACCCCGGAACGGGTCAGCAGTGGCTCAAATACGGGATGTTCCTGGCCGCCGCTGCGTTTATCGTGGGGCGACTGAGCGTCGTCCTGGGATGAACGAAAATTGATAGATTCTGTGTGTCGCTATCCAGATTCCTCGTCCGGATCGACATCGAGGTCCTCTCGGTCGATGTCCTCCGCGTCGGCGATTGCTTCGAGAAGGGCTCGCTGGGTTTCCATCTCGGTCTCGAGGTTTTCGACCCGGTTGTTCGTGTCGTCGATCGTATCCCGCATCGCGGCCAGATCAGATTTGAGATCGTTGAGTTTGGCGTAGAGATCGTCGGCGGCATCGACGACCTGCTGGAGTTTTTTTGCAGTGCTTCCGAGTCCCATACCAGCATATGGGAAAGTGTCCTTTTGGCCGTTTCGGCATGCACCGGGTCAGGATGGGAACCCGAAAGGCCCTTAATGGAATGACGAGTATCTGAGACTGGACTAGGCCGGGCGGTTTGGCCCCGCCCCTCGCCCGCATCATG
>CAZJZA010000156.1:0-4422 GCA_964550355.1 uncultured Halobacteriales archaeon | reverse complement strand
AGTTCGTTGCCCGTACAACAGATCCCGACGACGTTGATGCCCTCGGCTCCGGCGTCCCTCGCCTCGGCTTCAAGTTCGTCGGCGTACTTAATCATCATCTCAGAGAGGACTGGCGAGTGGCCGTGGACGGCGATGTTGACGTGGTCTTCCTTCATAACGCCCAGGTTAGCCGCCGTCTGGACCGGCTCGGGGGTCCCGAACACCACGTCCTGGAGGTCCGTCCCCATCGTCAGTCCCGCGTACCCATCGGCCAGGCCCGCCTCGAGGCCCCCCGTGAGCAGGTGTGCAGGCTCGGCATCGTTGCCCTGGGTCGTCCGGTGCATCGCCCGGGCGACCTCCTTGTCGACACTTTCCAGGGGTTGGATGCCCTGCGCGGCGAGGTGATCGCGCTGTTCGGCCGGCATCCGGTCGAGCCAGTTCAGCGTCTCACCGCCCTCCTGGAAGTCCTCGATCGCGGCCCGCGAGACGCGTTTTGCGACATCGGTGTCGCTGCCAGACGCGTCGAGTCCCAGGTCCTCGGCGATCCGGCGGAGTTTCTCCGGATCCCGGATACCGTAGTCGGTGAGCCCACCGTCGGCAATGTCTCCCAGGACCTTGGCGATCTCGCGGGCGTGGTCGGCGTGGCTTGCGGTCCCGGCGGCGATCTCCCGGTAGAGGTTCCGGGCGGCGACAGTTCCGGGCGAGGCACCACACACGCCGCGTTCCATCCCCTGCTCCCCGTCGCTAACCCGACAGGGGCCCATATAGCATATCCGGCAACAGCTCCCGCCCGTACCGAAAAGACACTGCGGTTCGGATTTCTCGAGGCGGTCCATCGGGAAGTCGTACTCACGGTCACGGTCAATGCTCATGGCCAGTCCGAAAGAATTATATACCAATCACCAAAAATCCGGTTTCACGTTCCCAGGACCTGGCATTCGTACTCATATTTTATAGTACGAGACCGACCGACACCCCGAGTACTGATCGAATCCGGCGCTTCACATCCCATCCCAACACAGCTTCACCTCGCTTCCCAACACACATTCGACAATCGTGTCGAGGCCAGTCTCAAGCAGAAGAGGGAAAATAGCGCTAACCGCTGACGGTAGTCTCGTTCCCCTGTACCTCCTCGGATGATGGGCCGACGACCCTCGTCTCCTGTCCGCGTTCGACCGGAACCCGTTCGACCACGTTCCCCTCCTCATCCGTAATGAGAATATAATAGACGATGTCCCGATCGTCTTCTTCGTCAATGGGTTGCAGATCCTCTTCTGTAACCGTCCCGCTAATGAACGAACGGACGGCTGCGTCGTCCCGAATCTCGACCGTCCGACCGGTATCAGCGTTGACGAAGACGTTACGAGTGACGTCGGTGAAATCGGTCGGTGACACTTTGATATGCCACCACAACTCGCCGTCGATCGTCACCGGCACCGGTTCGGTGACCACGAAGTTCTGCCCCTAGTTTGTTCGCGAATCCGAGGACCGGGCGATTCCCATGGCGCGTTCCGGGCCGGTCAGCGTCTCCTCATCAGTTCCGAAGAACGTGTACTCACCCGTTTCCGCGTTGGCAAACCACACCTCGTCGAGGCCCCGGGTGTCTTCGCCGTACGGCTCAAGTGCCGTCACGTATGCCATTCGTTCTCCTTCGAGGTCAATAACGAACGGCTGGGCGTTATCGACGCCCGAAGGGAGACGGGCCATCTCCACTTCGCCTTCGTGAGCGCCAACGATCGAAAGTTGGTTGATGATCCCGTTTCTGAAGCCGAGTGATCCCATCTCGGCACGAGTGACAGTGACCGGATAGAGGCGTTGGCCCTCGAGCACTGGATGTGACTGGGCCTCCGTCGGACTCAAGTGTTCGATCTCTCCATCAGGATGCACCAGTGCCCCGCCGGTCCACGTCGGCGTAGTATGCGGGAACGGGGCCAGATGCCACTCGTGTCCCGTTTTCGGGTAGTACATGTACGGGCTTCCGTTGTGGCTGAATTCGACCGGTCTGTCGTCGTATTTGGCGATGTAATCAGTCTTTTTGAGGTTCCAGTCGGCCGACCGATGGAGCAACATTCCTTCACCAAACTCGAAGTCCTCCTCGTAGACCTGGATCTGCCGGTCGTCCATTTGTGTCATGTCGGTAACGAGCACACCCCGTTGGTTCTCGATCAGCATATTCCGAAACCCGTCCGGTTGGATCGCATAGGACCAGGCTAACGCCCCGTTCTCCATGCGGGCGATGTCACTCGGTCCGAGCCGATGTTGGCGATAGGAAACCGACCCACGGGTAGTTATATCCGCCACCTGACGTGGGACGACCCGTGGATTTTCCGGGTTTGCTTGGGGGAATTTCTCGACTTCCTCCGCTTCGATCATCGTCTGTTCGGCCAACGTCCGTTGTTCTAGCAGTCCGGCCGGGATGCTAATGAGAATCGACAGCACGAACAGTACCCCAACAATGGCGACGAACAACCGGAACTTCCTATTTCCCGCCCCGTCGGATTCGAAAATTGCATCGGAAACCGATTGCGAGTTGTTCGACCGGCGGTTGGTGGACCGGTTTTGTTTCCCGTTTTCCGACAGTGGCGGCACAAACCAGAGGACGACTGCTGCGAGTATCGTCCCACCACCCAGGATCGCCAATCCCGGCGAAAACAGAATCCCATAAACGAATCCATGCCAGAGTGGCCGGGTGAAATAAGCAAAGAGCACCACGATCCCGAATGGGACGAGACGTCTGGCGAGATGGAGCCCAAGGGACGACCCATTTATGGCCAGACTCGACTCGTCGGCCGATCCATCGTCTGTTTGCTCGGGAGGACGTGAATCGCTCATTAAGGCCAAGAGGTGATGGGCACGAATAAACCGTCCCCTGTTCGCGGAATTTGTCCATTTCTCAGAGGATTTGAAAAGTGGGTGAGTAATGGAATCGCCCGTTTTTGAGTGTCGATGCCCCCACCCTGTCGCACGTGGCGCATGTCCTGTCACGCACGATCATTTGGAAAATTGGCAGGTCAATCGTACACGGTTTTACTCAGGAAGACACATCTCGCGGCCTTTGACAGAGAGTTGGCTAACTCCCAATCAGCGCTATCGAAAACACGTGAATCCAAACCTACCTGTATGCTATCGCGGTGTCGTAGGCCATCAGTTTATCGAGGAGGGCAAAACGCCGAAAAAAGCAGTAGTGAAACCATAACTGTCTGAACCGTGTTAAAAGAATAATAGTCCCGGGCGGATTCGAACCGCCGTCATGGGCTGTCTTCCCACCGCGGAATTCCACGCTGGTCCAAAGGCCCATATGATTGGCCGCTACACCACGGGACTTCGATCATGAATTTGACCGAACCGGATAAATGTGTGACGGCTTCGTTCCGGGAGTCCTATTGCTCGAGCCTGGCCGCAACACCAGCCTCGAAGTCCTCACGGAGCCCCTCGACGTCCATCTCCTCCAGCACCGGCACGAAAAAGCCCTCGACGAGCATATTCCGGGCGGTCGCTTCGGGAACTCCCCGAGAAGTCATGTAGAAGAGATCCCGCTTGTCAACTTGCCCGACTGTCGCCGAGTGGGAGGCCTCGGTGTCGTGGTTATTGATGATCAGTTTCGGCGAGGCGTCGGCCTCGCTGTCGTCAGACAGCATCAGCGTGTTCTCGCGCTGGTAGGAGCTCGTATCCCAGGCGCTTTTTCCGACGTCCTGAGTCCCTTCGTAGACCGAGCGGGCGCGGTCGTCGACGACCCCCCGTGTCACAAGATCCGCCGTCGTGTGTTCGGCCCGGTGCCAGACGCGAGCGTCGAGGTCGAAATGCTGCTCTCCGCGGCCGAAGAATGCACCGACGGTTTTCGTCTCCGAACCGTCGCCGGCCAGTCTCGTGCCCCCCTCCGATTTTCGAAGCTGGGATCCCAGGTTGCCTTCGAGCCAGTTAACAGACGCGTAGGTTCCGGCCCGTCCCTGGGATTTGGTATAAGCGTAGGTGTTGTCATCGAACTCCTGAAGGGAACCATAATTCACCGTGGCGTTTTCCTCAGCGACGACCTCGAGGACACCCCCGTAGTAGCGGGATTCATCGACTCTATCGCCGGAATATCGTCGGTCGACGACGGTAACCGAGCTGTTCGGTTCGGCGACGACGAGCGTGTATTCGAGGAGTGATCGGCCGTTCATCGTCGTCTCGATGTGGACCGTTCCAGCATCGACGCCTTCGGGCACGTGAACTACTGTCCCTCCGGATCGGAGCGCTGTCGCGAGTGCGATGAGACGGTTTTCCTCTGGATCGACGACAGAACCGTAGTACTCCTCGAACAATTCCGGTTCCGCTTCGAGAAACGCCGGGATCGAACTGACGGTTACGTCCTCAGTTCCCGACCGGCCGGTATCGGCCGGCTGGGAAAGCGGATCGACGAGGGCCTCGAAATCGAGGCTCTCGAGGTTCGTCCACCGTCGGCCC
>CAZJZA010000155.1:0-4468 GCA_964550355.1 uncultured Halobacteriales archaeon | reverse complement strand
GCAATGTTGACCGAATTGCCCAACTGTCCGGCTTGCTGGTGATAGGTGTAAATTACGCCGATGTTGAGAGTCGCGACCAGGACCATGACCACCAAAAGTAAGGAGACCTTCTCGAAGAGTTTCAGCCGGGTGTTGAGGTGCGTGAGGAGTCCAGACATTACTCGATTGACGGTGGCTGTTCGCATACCGGCGCGGGTGAGAGAAGAAAGTATCGCCGAACAGGGCGGGCGTCGAGAGACCCAATCAGGTAGAACGGGGCGATAGTTGTCGAGTTACGTATCCGGGACCCGGTTGAGCATGTGATCGTCTGCGGATGCGGTCCCGGTTCCCTCCTCGAGTAGCGTCTCCACATCGGTGCCTCGTGCGCCGAGTGATCTGGCTGCCGTTTCGCGAACGACCTCCACTTCGGTTTCGTCGGCAAGGACTGCCTCCAGCATTCCCTCCACCTCCGGGTCCTCGTCATACTGACCGAGCAGTTTGACAGCCCACTCGCGTACCCGGTCGCTGGGATCGGTAACGGCGGTGAGTAAGTCCTCGCGGGCGCCGTCCCGCCGAATCCGGGTCAGCGATATCAGCGCATTGCGCCGAACGCCCTCTGCATCGTCCCCCAAAAGCGACTCGAAACGCGCCTCGTACTGCTCGCGAGCCAGACGGTCGAGGGCCACGGTCGCTTCGGCTCTGACCCACGGATCGCCGTCAGTTTCCAGCACCTCCAGGGCCACGTCGGGATCGCCATCGAGTTTTCCCAGGGCCTCGATTGCGAACTGCCGAACCTGGTCGTCCGGGTCGGTGCGGGCGAGTGAAGCGAGCTTCTCGCGGGTCGGGTCGCCCACGTCACGCCTCGCGAGTGCGAGCGACGCTCGTCGCCGTGTTGGCGCTTCGCCGGAGTCGAGCATCGCCTGAAGGGACTGGATCGATGCGTCCTCGACGGGGGTGATATCCGCGGCGGAGTAATCCGCTGGTTGGGCGTTCCCCAGGGTGATATCTCGGACTTCGGTCACGCCATCCTTGCCAACCGCGTCGCGGCTGTCGGAATCCTCGGTCATCCCTCCACCCCACGATCAGATTCGACTTCCACGAACAGCACGAGCGCGACCAGAACGGCCAACGCCGCAGAAACCGTCGTGGGAACTCCGGCGGCGAGAACGAGGAGTCCGGCCACGACAATCGGGACCGTCCGGTGTTCCACCCCGGAAGCAACTGCTGTCACGCCACCGACGGCCCCCAGCGCGAAGAGAACGAGTGGGAGGCCGACGATTCCGAGCCCCAGAAGCGATATCGCAGCAGTGAGCACCGGTGAGAGGACGCCGACCCCGAAAACCAGCGCACCCGCGAACAGCCCAACTGCGAGGGTCCGGCGAGAGAGGCCGGAGTACGCGGGCGTCCCCGCAATCGCCACGGCGATACTGACCGAACCCAGCCGTCGGGTAAGGGCCGGTTCGAATCCCAGGCTCGCGCTCATCGACGCCACGATTCCGGCCACAAAGGCAATTGTCACCCCGAACTGGACCAGTTCACGTCTATCGGTCGTCTGGGGAAACTGAGATATTGCCACAAGTATCCCCGCAGCCCCAAGTGCGACGATCGCCGGGACCGTGGCGGTTCGAGAGACGAGCGACAGGCTGCCAAACACGCCCGCAAAGAGCAACGCGACGCGAACGAGATCCCGCTCTGCGGTATAGCCCAGCACAAGAGCCGCCAGTGCCGGCCCGGCGAGTGCCGCAGCCTCGATTGGTGCACCAATCGATTGCAGGGGGAGCCTGAATCCGAGGGGCGTGTTCGTCCCGATCGTAAACGCCAGCAACGCGACCGTCGGGAGAAGCGCAACCAACCCGGCCCAGCGGTGTATCGTGGCCTGATCGCTCCCCTCAGGCGACGGCTCGACGGCGTCCGTTAGTCCCAGGGTCATTCCGGTCATTCCGAGTTCACCGCCGTCCGGGATTCGAGGTGTTCGGCATCCGCCCGGATGAACCGCTCTGTGAAGGCCACGATGTCGGCGTAGATGTCGGTCTCCGGCTCGCTATCGATTGCCTCCTGCATGGACGAGACGAAGGGTTCCAGGTGGCGCTCGAGAAAATCAGCTCTGGCCCGCCTGGCATCGGTTTCGCCGGTCGCCGCGAGCCTGGCGAGGTAGCCGGCAAACTCCAGTTCAAGGGGGAGATAATCGTGATGCTCCCGTTCTGTATCGTCGATCTCCACGTCGAAGTACTCGTACGCGCGGGCAAGGTCGAGGTTGACGTCCGTCCACGAACGATCGACGTATTCGGTCTCGTAGAGTGGCACGACCGGATCCGGATACCCGACGGCGAAGAGGTCGTTGAACCGGGCACAGAGCAGGTCGTAGTCGTCCTCGGTTCCAACCGTGGGTACCCGGACGTCGAGGGCCGATCGCTCGAGAATCCGTTCGAGTTCCTCGAAGAGACTCCCGTCCTGGAGGGCGTCATACAGCTCCCGAGATGGCTCCTCGTACAGGCTGGCTAGGACGCCATAAACCGTTCCCCGAGCGACATCGGTCGAATCTTCGATCGGGGTCCGGTCACCGTCTGTCGCGGCGGACATCGGTCGTTATCGCCCCCGCCGTGCCCGTGCGGCGATTACCAGGGCAATTGCGATCCCGATGCCCGCGACCGCCCAGAGGAGATACTGCGCGGTCGGTCCGGTTGGTTCGGGGCCGAGCGGAATCGTGTACCATTCGCTGTAAGCGTGGTGGCCGGACCGTTCCTCGTTCGCCCCGTCCCAGACCGCGAAGGCGATGTCCACGTCGGTTTCGAGGTCGAAGTCGGCCCGGGCATCGTCGTCTGTCACGAGGGAGCGCTCGAAGACAACCGTCCAGGTCCCGTCCTCGTGTGTGGCAGTGGTTTCGATAGTGGTATTCTCCATCGAGGTAATACTTCCCGGGTTGTATCCGCCCGCGAGCGCCTCTTCGGCACCGTCAGCGCCGCTCCAGTACCACAGATTGACCGGCGTGCCCTGGCTCCCGAGTTCGACATTCGGTTCGGTCGTGACATTCGCCGGGAGCTGGACTGCCGCCCCGTCGGTGAAGGATTTCAGCGAGGATTCAGAGACGTTCTCCGTCTCGTCGTCCCACTGCATCCTGACGTAAAGCTCCGAGTCCGTGTAGGCAGTCTTGACAGTCACCGCATCCGTCGCCACGATGGTCGAGCCCGGCAGTCCAGACGGGGCACTCGTTAGCGGGATCTCTCGACTGTCGACGTCACTCCAGGCCGCACCGTCCGGCGAGGACAACTCCTCTCCGGCATCCGGCTGGTGGCTCACCGGCACCTGGTTGGCCGGCACGCCGGCTGCGGTCGTTGGGAGAAGCACGGCTGAAACCAGTACGAGGAACGCGACGCCGGCGACCGCCCCGGTCGTCCGGGGGATCTTCATTCGTCGAACACCTCCAGTCGGTACTGTTGGGCGGGATTTTTGCTCGTGAGGATCTCCATGAGTTCGCTGTCCGCGCCACGATTTACCTTCGCCCGCTCGCGTTCGAGCGTGTCGAGCGCGTCGTGGACCGCCTCGCCGAAGAGGTCCTCGAGGTACGAGCGGGGGATGCGATCGACGTCGGTGGTCTCCCCGTCGCTGTCGATTTGCGGAGGAGCGAACGGTGGGAGGTAGAAGACGTTCGGATCGGTCCGGTACTCCGGATGAAGCGGCAGGGCGACCTCGTACTGCTCGACCAGCTTGTAAATGGGACCCTGTCGGTCGTCGAGGAAGCCCACCATCCGAAGTTGGGTCGTACACTCCTCCGCACAGACGGGACCGTGAACCTCACCGTCCGGTCCCTCACCCTCGAGGCGGGGATAGCAGAAGATGCATTTCTCCGAGGTCTTCTTGGCCGCGTTGTAGTAGACCTTCTTGTACGGGCACCCTTCCACGCAGTACCGGTAGCCTCGGCAGCGCTCCTGGTCCACCAGGACGACGCCGTCCTCTGCTCGCTTGTAAATCGCCTGTCGCGGACAGGCCTCCACACACGTCGGATGGGTGCAGTGGTTGCAGATCCGTGGCAGGTAGAAGTAATAGGAGTTCGGGTGACGGCCCGCTCCCTGGTCCTCGTCCCAGTTGGGGCCCCATTCCGGGGTGCCGCCTTTCGGACGCAAGGCCTCGGTACTCGGGGATTTGAGGGCCTCCTCGTAATTGAATTCCCAGGCCTCGCCGTATTCGTCCTTGCCGGGCAACTGGCCGTCTTTCACCTGGCCGCGGCTATCGGATTCCCAGCCGCCGCCCTTTTCCTCCCAGTCCTTCGGGTAGCCAGCCCCGGGACGGGTTTCGACGTTGTTCCAGTACATGTACTCCTCGCCGTCGTCCTCCGTCCACGTCGTCTTGCACCCGACCGTACAGGTCTGACAGCCGATGCACTTGCTGAGGTCCATCACCATCGCGACCTGGTGGTCGATCCCCTCAGCAAGCTCGAAGCTGGGGTCCTGGGCGCTCATGCGTCCTCACCTCCCTTCTTCTCGACCTCGAC
>CAZJZA010000154.1:0-4505 GCA_964550355.1 uncultured Halobacteriales archaeon | reverse complement strand
GATTACGATGCGGCCAGGGAAGCGATGACCGACGAGGCCATCACCGCCCACGAGGACGTAACGCCCCGGGAAGCTCTCGAACTGATGTACGAACACAAGATCGAGCGGGTCCCCATCGTCGACGACGAGAACCATCTCGTTGGACTGGTGACGATGCAAGGCATACTCGCTCGACGCGAACACCAGGACGCAGTCCGGGACGAATCGGGTCGACTTCGCGTGGGCGTCGCGGTTGGTCCCTTCGAGAAGGACCGCGCAATAGCCGTGGACGAGGCCGGCGCGGACGCGCTCTTCATCGATACCGCACACGCACACAATCTCAACGTCGTGGACAGCGCTCGCGAAATCAAGGAGATGGTCGACGCCGATGTCGTGGTTGGGAACATCGGAACGGCAGAAGCCGCTCGCGACATTGTCGACTTCGCGGACGGTCTCAAGGTTGGCATCGGCCCCGGCAGCATCTGTACTACGCGGGTGGTGACCGGTGCGGGAATGCCGCAGGTCACGGCCGTTGCGGAAGTCGCGGACATCGCCGCCGAACACGACGTCCCAGTCATCGCTGACGGCGGGATAAGATACTCCGGCGACGCCGCCAAAGCACTCGCGGCCGGGGCAGACGCCGTGATGCTCGGCTCGTACTTTTCTGGAACGGAGGAAGCACCTGGTCGGGTCATCACGATCAAGGGCAAGAAGTACAAGCAGTATCGAGGGATGGGTAGTGTCGGTGCAATGCAATCCGGCGGTGGCGAACGATATCTCAAAGAAGAACCCGAAGACGAGGAGTTCGTTCCGGAAGGTGTCGAAGCCGCGACGCCGTACAAAGGCACTCTTTCGAGCGAACTGCACCAGCTCGTCGGTGGCATCCAGTCGGGAATGGGCTACGCCGGAGCACACAGCATAACGGAACTCAAAGAAGGGGCCCGCTTTGTTCGGGTCTCCCAGGCTGGCCAGCAGGAGAGTCACCCTCATGACGTGATGATCACCGACGAGGCGCCGAACTACAAGCCGCAGCGGGACTAACCGGGGGCAGTTTCTTGGTCGTGGTAATCGGAGAGGGGGTATGGATAGACGGATTACTGGGATTACACTCGTTGGACTCGGAGCGGTCCTTTTGGTTCTCGAAATTGGATCGGCTCCGGGCGATCTCGCGAGTGCGGTCGTCGGGACGGGACCGTTTGTTTTAATCGCCGGCACGATCTCCTTTGTTGGTGCGTGGTTTCTTCGAAATGATGAACCACTTCGTGAATACGGTAGAGAGATCCTTGCCTGGACGTTTGGTAGTGGTGTCACGTTCGCGGCAATCGGGTATCTCATTACGCTTGGAACGTCTGGTTCCCGATTCGCTTTCGGGATCCCAATTTCCGTCCTCCAGGCGTTTACCGCCGGAACACTCGCCGGCATCCTCGTCGGCGTGTACGATGCCAGAAGCCGTCTTCGGTACGACGAGCTACAGGCCGAACGAAATCGCGTCGAACGCTTTGCCCGAAAGGCAAAAAGCTTGAATACGTACGGGAAAGCCCTCAACGAATCTCGGGACATTCACAATGTGAGCGCGCTTAGCGTCGAGGTTCTCGAATTGCTCATCGAGAGTAGCGAGTCGGCGGTCGTGGTTGTCACTGAGGAGACGGCGACCGTGCTTGATGCCACTCTTCCCGCAGAACGGGGTGATTTTTTCGAACGAGTGGCAACCAGAGTCGCAGCTGGCACGACAATGGAAACCATCAGCTGTCCCGGGGACATCGATTGTTCGATTCCCGCGCGTCTAGACGCGACCGAGGTGCTCGGGGTCCCAATAAATGCCGGAGATGCTTCTATCGTCCTCCTTGCTCTCACCAGTGAAGCAGAGGCGTACTCGGAGGAGGACCTCGACCTTCTGGAGTCACTTTCCGCTCACGTCGGAACGGCGTTACCAAATTTGGAACGGGGCATAATGGAGGTGACCCCCTAACGGGCGGTCAGGAGTGATCCTCGACTAATTCCACGTCCGAAAACTCGATTCGAAATCGTGTGGATTCGGCCTCCGGGACTCGCATACGCCAACCGTGCGCATTGGCGATCCGTTGAACGACCATCAAGTCACAATCTGCATCATCGTCGGTTCCGATATGAGCAGATTTGACACCGTTGCTTCGGTCCGCAGAAGGGATGTCGAGGCCGAAATGGTCGATGAAAAATCCATCCCGGTATTCGAGATTTCCGACCCGTACCGTCAAATCCGGTCCGCCGAGACTCCCACAATTTTGAAAGATCGTTTCGAAGAGGTGACTCACCCGACCGATATCTCCGCGAACGGTAAGGTCGACTTCGTTCTCGAGGGTTGCCTCTCCCGTTTCGGCCGCATGCCAACAGTAGGTGACGAGTTCGGAGACATCGATTTCGGAGAGCTGACCGAGACCCTCCCCCTTTCTGACGAGGGTCAATGTGTAGTCGATAACGTGTTCCATACGATCGAGCGAATCGATCACCTGGCGAATCTGGTCCGAAGGCGAAGAATCGCGAGCCATTTCCGCCCATCCTTTGGCTACTGTCAATGGATTGCGCAAATCTTGTGAGACGACGGCCGCGAATTCCTCGAGTCTGGCATTTGTTTGCTTTAACTCTCGTTCGTAGGCTTTGTGATCCGAGAGATCACGAGCCACGCTCAAGATCGCCTCACTCCCGAAATAATCGATTCGCTTCGAGGCAATCTCGATCGGAATTTCTGCCCCATCGGCAGTAATGCATTCTGTTTCATAGAACTCTTCTTTGGAGGT
Source organism: uncultured Halobacteriales archaeon (assembly GCA_964550355.1). Classification (GTDB taxonomy): domain Archaea; phylum Halobacteriota; class Halobacteria; order Halobacteriales; family Halobacteriaceae; genus Halodesulfurarchaeum. The sequence goes on along the minus strand of CAZJZA010000154.1, from coordinate 1,752 downwards.
GGCCCCATCGACTCGGTCGGTAAACATTCCAGTTCGGTCCCTGCGTAGAAGCTCCTCGAGGTTCAATTGAAGCAGTTCGTCTTCCTGGTATCCGAGAAACCGACAGGCAAATTTGTTCACATCCATCACATTGCCCGCTGTGTCGTGCACGATAATGGGTTGGGGAACTCCTTCGATAAGATCCTGGTATGACTCCCAGGAATTGCGGAGCGAGCGCGCTCGTTGTTTCAACTCGGTAATCTCACGCATCGTCGCCACGGAACCGTGGATCTCCCCGTGCTTCGATTCGAGGGGGAAGTATCGAACTTCGAGCGTGTGTTTGCCTTCATCTGGCCCTTGTCTGTCCATTTCGAAAGTCATCGTTTCCCCACGGTAAACGCGATCAAGCCGAGATTTGACTTCCGCATACGCATCAGGGGAAAGCACCTCTAAGATAGGTGTCCCCGTCATGGGTTCTTCGAGGCCGTGAAACTCGCGATACCGCTCGTTGGCGAACAGGAGCTCTTCGTTTCGATCGATGGCAGCAATCAGGTCTGTCGACCCCTCAATTGCCTGACGATAGACAGATCGATCAATAGTCGTGGGGATGTCCCGTGTTACATTCGACCCATTGGCCGGCTTCACTTGGCAAATGGTGGCATCTGAATCGACCCCGGTCATCGTGATTTCAACTTGCATGGAAGTACCTGAAGCGTGAGTAGCTGTGAGGGTCACCGAATTTTCTGAAGATTCCCGGGGGAACTTTATTCGGTGTGTTTCGATGAGGGAATCGATTTTTTCTCGATCCACGTCACGCAAGGCTAGGAGGTCTGCGATCGATTCACCGACTGCTTCAGGTGTTGAATATCCGAAAAGATCGGTGGCAACGTCGTTCCACGCTAAAATCTTTCCATCAGAATTAAGACTAAATAGTGGATCCGAGACTACAGAGAAGACCCGCTCTATCGCTTCCTTCCCCCATCTCTCGCCCATGTGTGCGTTGTTGGTTGCATTATAGATAAATTTAGGGCTGAAATATTGAACGATCGCTGTAGTTCTTTCCAGTGGTTCCTGGTCTTGTCAATTACGGTTAATCCCTTTCTCCCCTTTAGCCAGGATCGGGCGGATTTGTGTCATCTCTTCTTGCTTGATTGAAATCCTAACAAAAGCGGGCCGGGCGCGATTTGAACGACCGCAAATCGCCCGAAGGCGGGCGATTTGCTGCGACACCACTCGGGGCCTTCGGCCCCTCGCGGTGACACGCTCCCGTCTGATTCCAGCGCTCCAACCGGTTTCGCGGTTCGGTGCTCAGCGGGTCTTCGACCCGCTTGCGCTCCGCTTCCACGGCAAACTTGCTCTGCAGTGCTCCGCGCGCGCGTGTTCGGTGGTCGTTGCAAGAGAAAACATGACATCTGAACGCAAGACTTCTCCACGGAAACTCGTGGAGATGTACCTCGCGCAACGCGCAAATGAAGTTGCACAGTCGACGCTGGATGCCCACGAACGACGGTTAATGCGGTTCGTGCGGTGGTGTGAAGGTGAGGGTGGTCTTGACGAAGTCAGCGAAATTACGGGGCGAGCAATCCATGACTGGCGGGTGTGGCGGCAAGATGAGGGTAGTGAAAAAGACCAGCTCTCTCCAGAAACAATTCGCTCGGAAATTCACACTCTCCGAGTGTGGCTTCGCTTCGGGGCTTCAATTGGGGCTGTTGGTCCGGGAATCCACGAAAATATTGTAATCCCTGCCGAGTCGAAACGGACCCGTAGCGTCAT
>CAZJZA010000153.1:0-4596 GCA_964550355.1 uncultured Halobacteriales archaeon | reverse complement strand
AGGTGTTCGAACCGATCGCCGAACAGTTCGACCCGGACCTGGTTTTCGTGGAGGCCGGTCAGGACAATCACTTCACGGACCCAATAACCGACCTCGGCGTCACCGCGCAGGGGTATGCGGCGTTGATGGACGCCGCGGTGGATGTCGCCGATCGGCTCGCAAACGGGGACATCGTCGCATCGCTTGCCGGCGGATACGGGATCGAAGGTGGGCTCCCCTATACGAATCTGGCGGTCATCGCGACCCTTCTGGATTACGAGACGCGGTACATTCGAGAACCGTCGATTTACAAACCACCGACAGAAAATCCCGACGTCTCAGACGTCATCGAGCGGGTTCTCGACGTCCAGAAGGAATACTGGGAGTTGCCGTGAACTGTGCCCGGGCCCTTTTGGACCCCTAGCGATTGTTTCGGTGTCTTTGCAGGATTGGTTATGGCCTAAGCGGCTTTGCAGGGTTAGTTATGGCCTTGATGGCTTTGCAGGTGAGCGACGTGTCTGTTCGTGAGTTCGAATAACCGGTCGGTCCAGGCTGCCAGATCTGGGGGCGAGGAGTCTGTCTCCCTGGCTTTCACCACTTTCGAGAGTGCCTGATAGAGATCGACCCCGAGGGTGCCGGTCTCGAACCCCTCTTCGAAGAGCTGCTCAGGAGCGACCGTCGTTTCTGTTTCACCGTCTCTTCCAGTCTCGGTTGTGACGTGACCGACCCAGAATCCGAGCAATCCCTCAGAAGCCTGGGTTTCGGCTCCGCCCTCGAGCGCTCCGTCGATATCGGTTGTGAGTTCGTCGAGTTCGTCGATCTGCGCTGCCGGGAGTTCGTCGTGAGAGTAAGTGCCGACAGCGCGGCCGAGAGTGTGGGCCCGTTCCCAATCGATCGAATCGTGAGCCATGGCTGTCCTTCGATACGAAGCTTCAAAACCGATGTGGAACAGGCTCTCCTGGGTGGTCGTTTGCGGAAAAGCGGTCGAAAGGGGTGATAGTGTGACCGTGGCAGTAAACTGGTGGTCACGGACCGCTTCGGCCAGCAGGAACGGGCGGGGGTGCCCGGTCCGTGGGCCGACTTCGATACATATGGTGTTGGATTAAATATGATTACGCTTTACCATGAATATTGCGGAGACCAAGGTAAGCCGTAACCGGTTTACGTGGAATTTCGTACTGATCTCCCAACTTTCTGAGAATCACTTGCATCATTTGAAACCGTGTTAACTGGTTCCATAGGCCGCGAGGGCGGTGGATCACAATCTTTACTTAGGTTCTCCTAAACTATCAGATATCACTCGTTCGGGAGTCCCTATGGGTAGCATGCACGACGGGGGCCGGGCCCCACCACCGTCTCTTAAGCCCCAGGTGAACGACGGGTTGGCCGAGGAGTCGGATAGTCCGGTGCGGCAATCGAACAGGGGTAACAAAGCGAATGAGTAACGAACCGATTCTCCTGATGGGTCATCCGAACGTGGGAAAAAGTGCCCTTTTCAACCGACTCTCGGGTGCGGAAATCACGGAATCGAACTACCCGGGCACGACAGTCGATTACACGGAGGGGACGTTGATCGTCGGTGGGACACAAAGACGCATCATCGACGTGCCCGGAACCTTTTCACTCGAACCGAAAGACAGCGCAGAATCCGTGGCCGTCGACCTTCTCGAAGCGAATCCGGGCGCCACCGTAATCGGCGTTCTCGATGCGACCCGGATCGAACGCGGTCTCAACCTCGCCCTCGAGATCATCGACCGGGGATACGAACTCGTGTTGGCCCTCAATATGTTTGATGAGGCTCGCGCCCGGAACATCGAGATAGACGTCGATCGGTTGGAAGCAATCCTGGGCGTCGCCGTCGTCCCGACCGTGGCAACTGAGGGGAGCGGGGTCAAGACACTCATCGAGCAACTCTCCGTGGCTGACTCTGCATCCATCGAGCAGATCGTCTCGGCCGCCGACTTTGACGGTGAGGTCCCGACCGGTTCACCTGCGCGTTGGGATCTCGTCGACACCGTCGTCTCCGCGACGGTCGAGTACGGTGAGACGGAGCCCACGCTTCCGGAGATTATCGGGACCTTGACTGTCAAACCCCGTACCGGGTTGCCCTTTGCCCTCGCAGCACTGTACGGGATGTGGGCCTTCTTCAGCGCGGTCGCCGGCTTCTTCACGGACGGGTATTTCGTCCCGCTTTTCGACAATTATTGGCTCCCCTGGCTCCAACAGGCCTTCCCATTCGAGGGGACGTGGTTCTATTTCATTTTGGTGGGCGATCCGGCCGCGACGAACAGTTTCGAAGCCTTCGGCATACTCACGAGCGGACTGTTCGTGGCCATCGGTGTCGTTCTCCCGGCCGTATTTGCCCTGTATCTCGTGCTCGCGATCCTGGAGGATTCGGGCTATATGGCCCGGTTAGCGGTCCTGCTCGATGCCCTGTTCCACAAGATCGGACTCCACGGCTTTGCGATCGTCCCGATGGTGCTTTCCTTTGGCTGTAACGTCCCGGGAGTCGCGGCCACGAGATCCTTCGAGACCGAAAAACAGCGCTTCGTGATGATGACGCTGCTCTCCGTGTTTATTCCGTGTGGTGCACAACTCGCCGTGATGCTCTCGTTGATCCCACAGTACACCGGTTTCATCGTCCTGTATCTCCTCGCGGGCTTTTTCGTCTTCGGCGCTGTCCTATCCCGGGTCGTTCCGGGATCCTCGCCGGAACTCATCGTGGATGTTCCGCCCTTACGAGAACCACGAGTCGGGAACATCACGACGAAACTCACCCTTCGAACCAGGGAGTTTCTCAAGACGGCCGTCCCCTTTGTCCTGCTGGGTGTCGGGGTGATCAACGTCCTCTACGTCGGTGGGGCGATCGACTGGCTGGCGGTCACCCTGGAACCGATCCTCTCGGGTTGGTTCGGCGTGCCTTCTGATACGATCCCCGCGCTCGTTGCGGGGTTCATGCGCAAGGACCTCGCGGTCGCCCAGTTGAGTGCGATCTCGATGACGCCCTTCCAGACGGTCATGTCCGTGATCATGGTGAGCATCTATTTCCCCTGTCTTGCGACCTTCGCGATGCTGATTCAGGAGGGTCGCAAAAGTGGTGGCGCAGTCAAAATGCTCGGCGGCGCGCTCTCGACGCTCGTCGTCGCCCTGTTCGTCTGGGGTGGGCTTTTCCACCTCGGCGGCATTCTCTTGGGTGTGGCCTGAATGGGGCGGCTCGAGACGCCATACTGGATGGTCGTTGGACTGGCGCTCGTGCTTGCTGGCGGTGTGTCGGTGCTCATGGGTTTGACTGGCGGTGCGGTTCACCTCGGTCCGCTGGTGATCTCCGGGGCCTACTCCCTCTGGCGCGGTGCTGTGGTGCTCGCGGCCGGAGCCTTCCTCCTGAGTGCGACAAATGGCGGGATTGATGATCGAGAGGACGAGGCGGTGATTTTCATGGGAAGCGTGATGATTTGGATCGTCGGCGGGACGGAAGTGCTTTCGATCTTTCTGGCAGCGATCCCGGGTGGACCCGAGGGCTGGATTACGAGTGGGTCGGCCTTCCTGGTGTCTGTTGGGCCGCCGTATTCACCCTCGGTGCTGGCAATTGTCCTCACGTTGCCGGCGTTTCGCTATGCGGAAGACGACTTCCGGACGATGGTGCGTCGGTTGTTCGGCGGGAATGGGGAATAACCCCTGATTAGGCCAATATTAGTTTAACTTCTGACCGATGAATTCCTTTTCGGTGACTTATTGACCTTTAATAATGAGATTCTTACGCCTTCAGAAAACAACAATTTCCAAGTTTCCTCATCAAACAAACTATCAAATCTAGATATCTCTGGGTAACACTTATCCGTTATACCAACAGTACTTGATGTATGGTCTCTGTTGGCGACATGAAAATGATCGAGCCCGACGACCCATACGCGGAGTTGATGGGCAAACTCGTCGAAACCACCGAGGACGAACTCCGGCTCGTCTTCCAGTACGATTCGGAGTCCGTCGACATCTCCTTCCTCCGCGAGGACCTCCTCAGCGAGGACATGGTCCCCCGGGTCGACGAACTGCACAGCCGCTCGAAGATCGTCGAAACCAGCCCGACCGTGGACACCGAATCCATCTACGGCGACCTCGAGGCCAACATCTCGGTCTACGAGGACGCCTTCGTCCTCCAGTTCATCGGCCAGGAGGGTGACGGCCTCGTCGCCGTGGCGGACCGAGACGGGAGCGGACTCGTTCGGAAAGTGTTCTGAGCAAACCCCGGACATGCCCCACCTGTGTCCTCCGACATCGTCCGACCGATGCCATTTTCGATGTCTTTTGCACCCCATTCCGCTCTGACTTGCCCATGAGTGAAACGTCCTGGACTGAAGCTGACCTGCCCGATTTATCCGGCCGGACGGCGATCGTGACCGGGGCAAACAGCGGTATCGGATACGAGGTAACCAGACTCCTCGCGGCGAAGGGGGCCACTGTCGTGATGGCCGTTCGAAGTCCGGCGCGAGGGCTCGACGCCGCGGACGAACTGCGGGAAACGGTACCTGGGACTCTTGCAGTCCGAAAACTGGATCTCGCCTCACTCGATTCGATCCATTCGTTTGTCGAGGGGGTAAAGAAGGCCTCCGACGAACTTGA
>CAZJZA010000152.1:0-4600 GCA_964550355.1 uncultured Halobacteriales archaeon | reverse complement strand
AGAGCGCCACGCCCTGATCGGACACGCTGAGGAAGATGTCGCCCGTTCGTTCGCCGCCAGTCACCGCGGTCCCGGCCTCCTCAGCGACCGGGCCGGTGTACCGAACCGTCTCGGTTTGCTGTGCGGCCAGACGGTCCTGCAAGTCCGGATATCCGTCAGCCAGGTCTTCGTAGGCGCCCAGTGTCGTTTCGAGTGCCCGCGCCTCGCGATTGACTTCCCCGACCGTCGAGAGATACTCGTCGGGACCGATCTCGCCGGTTCGGAAGCGGTCACGAGCCGCGCGTTCTCGCTGGGCAAGATTGACGATCCGGGCTTCGGTGCGGTCGATGGCGGCCGCGAGGACTCGCTCCCGATCGACCAATTGCTCCGCCAGGCGATCCTCGACGGCGTACTGGTCCATGGTCGCTTCAATCGCGCCCGTTTCGGCTTGCAGCGCGTTCGTCACAGAGACCGACCCGGACCCGATCCCGCTTGCGTCGACGGTATCGAGTTCCAGCATGCGCGTGGTATTCGGTCCGATTTCGACGGGCTGAAACAGAACGGGGTCCGCGCCGGTTTCCTGTGCCTGCGGTCCGGAGCCGGGTGCCTGCGCACCGGCGGCCGCGACTGGCATACCCGCTCCGAACGCAAAACCGGCCCCCAACCCGAGGAGAACGATGGCAAGGAGGACCGAACGGAGCGGGCGGTTCATGTCCCATGATTCGACACCCCTGCTCAAAAACGATGCGGAGGATGGAAGCGGGCTTTGTTCCTTTGACAGGAAAAAGGAATTCGATAGTCTGTGACGACTCCGACCGACACACCAAGTCCACTCCGATCGCCATACAGCGTCCACCTAAATCGCCATACAGTGTCCACTCCGACCGACATACTGTGTCCAAACCGATCACCACACAGTGCCCACCCCAATCGCCACACGGTGCCCATCCCAATCACCACACAGTGTCCACCTCAATCGCCACACGGTGTCCATCCCAATCGCCACACGGCGTCCACTCAGATCGGTATCGAACCAATGGAAAGGACTTTGACTGTCGGCAAGCCACCATTTACCAATGCGACGGGCCGTCCTCCTCGTGGTATTCACCCTCCTCGCCCTTCTCGTGGGGGCGGGCACACCAGTCGCGGCGACGCCGACACACGAGGAGACGACGTTTGCGGTCGATATCCAGGAGGACGGCGATGCGGTCTGGACGGTTTCGACTCGATACGTCCTCGAAAACGAGTCGGACCTCACCGCCTTCGACCAGGTCAGGGCAGAACACGAGTCAGGCGTAGACCCCAGCCCCGATCCCGACCTCTTCCGTGCCGCGACCGAACAGGTATCCGCCGAGACTGACCGGACGATGCAGATACGGGACGTCAATCGAAGCAGCAGTGTGAGAAACGGTGAGAACGTGTCCTACGGGATCCTCAGGCTCTCGTTTACCTGGACCAACTTCGCCGTGGTAACCGAGGACCAGGTGTCAGTGGAGGCGGCCTTCGCAGGGGGCTGGTTCGGCGATCTCGGGACCAACCAGACGCTAACGATCCAGCCGCCTGCTGACTACCGGGTGTTACGGGCAAATCCATCGACTGACATCGTCGACGGGGGACTCCAGTGGGATGGCCCCCAGACCTTCGACCAGGGCGAGCCATCCGTCGTCTTCGAGGCGTTCGAGCCGGCCGCCGGACTCGGTGACCTGCTGTCGCCGATGGCCGCCGGGATCGCCGGGGCAATACTCGGAGCCGCCCTCCTGTTCGCCTGGCGCCGTGGGTACGTCGGCAAGACAGGAATGAGCGCAGGCGACGAGGATGGAGAACCCGCTTCGGAGCCTGAATCGGCTGCCCAGACGCCTGCTGAGACCGCGCCCGAAGCGGAAACGACCGGACAGACCGAGGACTCTGGTGAGGAGACACCGGTCACCGACGTCGATACCGAATTGTTGAGCGACGAGGAGCGGGTCGAGCACCTGCTCCGCCGGAACGACGGCCGGATGAAACAGGCCAAGATCGTCGAAGAGACCCGGTGGTCGAACGCCAAAGTCTCACAGCTGCTCTCCTCGATGGCCGAGGCGGGCCGAATCGAGAAACTCCGAATCGGCCGGGAGAACCTCATCTCCCTGCCCGACGAGGAGACGGAGGAATAGCCGGATTTCACATGAATCTCACGGCAGAAGCCCATGGCTTTAGCCGTAAGTAGATGACAAGGATTTAGCGCCGGTAGCGGGTAGTTCGAGTCGATGAAAATTCTGGTCACCTTCGCCGAGGTGGCAGCCGTCGCCGACAACTTCGAGATTGAGGACGGGGCCGTCGACGAGCGGTTTCTCGAGTACGACCAAAACGAGTGGGACGAGTACGCCCTGGAGGAGGCCGTCTCGTTGTGCGAGGCCGGGATCGCCGACGAAGTCGTGACGGTGACCATCGGCCCCGAGCGCGCTGAAGATACCATCCGGATGGCGCTCGCAAAGGGGGCTGACCGGGCGATCAGGATCTGGGACGAATCGCTCGCCGACGGCCCATTAGAAGACGTCTCTAAAAGAGCGGCCCTCATGGCACCCGTCGTCGAAGCAGAAGAGCCCACGCTCGTGCTTTCGGGCGTCCAGGCGGCCGATGACGGGTACGCGGCGACCGGTGTGACCCTCGCCCGGACGCTCGACTACCAGTGGGCCGCCGTCGTCAACGACCTCACCCTGAACCAGAATGAAGACACGGCCCGCGTCCGCCGAGAACTCGAGGGCGGCATCGAGGAGGTGACCATCGTCGACCTGCCGGCGGTGCTGACGATCCAGACCGGGATCAACGATCCGCGGTACGCCAGCCTCCGGGGGCTCCAGGAGGCCCAAACACAGGAAATCGACGTGCGCACGCCCGAGGACCTGGGCGTGGGAAGCGGAGCGCTCGAACCCGCCCTCGAACGGGGAGACTTCGCCGAGCCGGAATCGCGAGGCGACACCGAGTACGTGGAGGGTGATCCGCCCGAACAAGCCGAGGCGATCGCGGCCCGGCTGATGGAGCAAGGGGTGATCGAAGAATGAGCGACGTCCTGGCAATCGTCGAGCATCGCCGGGGCGAACTTCGTCCCGTGAGCTTCGAGCTGCTCGCCGCCGGCAGCGAGCTCGCGTCGGCGTTAGAGGGCGAGTTGCACGTGGCTGTGATCGGTGGCACCGTGGCCGAATTTGCGGAGCGGCTCAATCGAGACGGAGTCGAGGCCATCCACACCGTCGACAATGGTGCCGAGTTCAACCACGACGTCTACGTCCAGACCATCAATGTGCTCTGTGAGACCCTCGAACCGGGCGTGTTGCTCGCGCCCCACACCGTCAACGCCCTCGATTACGTGCCGGCCGTAGCCGTCGACCGGGATATGCCACTCGTGACCGACGTGTTCGATTTCGACGTCGAGGAGGACCGGCTCGTCGTGACGCGGGGGCACTACCAGTCGAAGGTGACCACCACGGTCACCGTCGAGGAGGCCCCGCGAGCGGTGACCATCCGTCCCGGCGAGTGGCCAGCCGCAGAAGGGGTTACCGAGACCGAGGTCCGCCCGTTCGAGTTCGAACCAAGGGAGTCCGCGCTCGGATCGACGGTTCAGGGCTTCGAAGAAGCCAGCGGTGGGGGCGTCGACGTGACGGCCGCCGGCTTCCTCATTCGTGGGGGCCCGGGGATCGGCGACATCGAGAACCTCTCGATCGTGGAAGACCTCGCCGAGGCGACCGACGCCACCATCGCCGCGTCCCGGCCACTGGTCGATAAGGGCTGGTTCGAGACGGGGAGACAGGTCGGACAGTCCGGCAAGACCGTCTCGCCTGACGTCTACCTCGCCGTCGGCATTTCGGGTGCGGTCCAGCACGTCGCCGGGATCAAAGGGGCCGAAACAATTATCGCCGTCAACACGGACCCAAACGCGCCGATTTTCGACATCGCCGATCAGGCCATCGTCGGTGATCTCTTCGATGTCATCCCGGCACTCACCGATCAGTTGCGCTAACACGGGCCAATCCGACCGGGCAGGTAGCCTCGCAATTCGTTTAAAGCGGCAGTGCCAACGACCGGTAGATGGAGTACGTCGAGGCACGCCGGGACGTCATCGAACGGCGGCTGTACGAGGTGGTCTCGGCGGTCGAACCGGCCGAACTCGAGGACGAACTCGCACACGTCGTCCTGGCCGGCGGCAAGCGAGTGCGACCGACGCTCACCCTTTTGGCCTGCGAAGCGGCCGGTGGTGCCGTCTGGCGGGAGGGCGGGCCGGACGATCCCGCTACCCTCGGCCCGAACGGGGAAACCGCCCTCGACTTCGCGGTCGGCGTCGAACTCGTCCACAACGCCTCACTCGTCGTCGACGACATTATCGACCGTTCCGAACTCCGACGGGGGAACGAGAGCGCCTGGGCAGCGTACGGCCACGGCCCCGCAATCGTTTCGAGCGACGGGTTGCTCGGCGAGGCATTCGAGCTGTTTTCGGCCGATTCGCGAGCCCTCGAATCGGTCTCCCGGGCATTGGTCGAACTCGGCGAGGGCGAAGCCGTCGAACTGGTCGACCGGCCGAGTTCCGAGGCCGAATACATGGATCTGGCCCGCCGCAAGACGGGCGCACTGTTTCGCACGGCCGCCGAACTCG
>CAZJZA010000151.1:0-4611 GCA_964550355.1 uncultured Halobacteriales archaeon | reverse complement strand
AGCGGAGAGCCCGCCGATACGCTTGAGGCGCTTCGGGCAGCGAAGGCGACCGGGGCCCGGACGATGGCAGTAACCAATACGGTCGGAAGCACGGTGACAAGGGAGGCAGACGAAACGGTTTACATCCACGCCGGGCCGGAGATCGGGGTGGCGGCAACGAAGACCTTCGTCTCGCAGGTGGCGACCGTGACGATGTTGGCCGTCGCGCTTGGTCGAGTCCGGGGTGAGTTGAGTCGTGAGGAGGCGGGGGAGGTGCTGGATTCCTTGCGGGGTCTGCCAGGAGCGATTCAGCAGGTTCTGGATCGGGAATCCGAGATCAAGGATATTGCCGAGGAGTATAGAGAAAGAGAGGCGTTTTTCTTCCTCGGGCGACGCTTTGGCTATCCCGTTGCACTCGAAGGAGCCTTAAAGCTCAAGGAAATCTCGTACGATCACGCAGAGGGCTTTGCTGCCGGGGAGTTAAAACACGGGCCGCTCGCACTGGTGACGGACGACGTGCTGGTGCTTTCAGTGTTGACCGAGGGGTCTCGACCCGAGGCGACGTTACACAACGTGGCTGAAGTGAACACGCGAGGCGCGGCGACGGTTGGCTTTTGTGGAAAGACTGGCGATCACGCCGTGTTGGATCACTCCTTCTCAGTTCCCGAGGCAGGGCTTCTGGAGCCGGTCGTCGCGAACGTGTACATGCAGTTGTTCGCCTATCACGTGGCTCGATTGAAGGGGCGGGCGATCGACAAGCCACGGAATCTGGCGAAAAGTGTGACTGTTCAATAGCGGATTTGAGTTTTGTCAAACCGGTTTTAAATTGTAGAGTTTGTCCATTTTGTTCATTGAATTTTCATAACAATTATGTCCTAAAGCTAGATACCAATACTGGATGGGTGTCAGCGATTCACTGCTGTCCAAAATTCTCAGCTTCCAAATCGATCAGTGGAGGCCAAAACCATTCGATTATACCCCGACCAAATCCCAAATCGAATCACAGGTTTCTCATCAGTACCCGGATTACAAGCACAAAACCATTCAAGAGGCCACTGCACGGTTTGCAAAGCAGTATCTCAAAATACGCCCCCTCAAACAAGGCGCATTTCTCAACGAATCGGCGATCATTGCAGCTGATGAGCAGGGTTTGGCGGTTGACATTGAAAGACAAATTCAACAAAAATTAATACAGATCATGTTCGCTCATTTTGAACAACAAATGACAAAGGATTCCGTATCTCGGGAGGTCATTACTGGAACTATCAATGCAGAACCCAATCATATCGACCAGAATTTGTACCTCTTGTGGACACGCGGTGAAGTCGAAGTGCACCCTGCTGATTCGAGCCAAAACCAATACCAGAGCGCCTTACTGACAGAATTCGGTCGTAAACGGTATTGTCGAAATGGCTAATTTGGCACTGCAACCCTTTCTCAGCCTGGCACCCGGTTATCCGTTCTTCATAGAAAGACCCGAAAACCGAATCCGAGTGTTCGTGGGGAATCGCAATCGGGAACCCAGAGAGGGAAACATCTATTCACAAACACACACTACAGGGAGCTAATGCGTGTCTCCGTGGTTCTCTGCACCTATACGCTTGAGATGTACGATCACTTCGAGGAGGCCGTGGAGAGTGTCCTAGATCAGTCCTATCCGGACGTCGAACTGGTGATAGTGGTCGATGGAGCGGAGGACGTCTGTAAGCAGGTAACAGAAGACTACGGGAATGAGGAAGATGTCGTTATTCACTGTAACGAGGAAAACGTCGGGCTTCTGGAAAGTCGAAATACGGGTGCTGAAGTCGCCTCAGGGGAAGTAGTGGCGTTCATCGATGATGACGCGATTGCGGACCCGGAATGGGTGGCTCGTCTCGTTGACGCGTATGAGAAACACGACCCGCCCGCAGCCGGAGGGAAAATGGAACCCGAATGGGTGGCTGGAAAACCGGAATTTCTCCCCCAGGAGTTCTACTGGCTTATCGGGGTGACACATCGAGGATTTGCTGATGGGTCTGGGTACGTGAGAAACACGTTCGGATCGAATATTTCGTTCAAACGAGACGTGTTTCTGGAGTTAAACGGGTTCGATACCGATATCGGCGGGCGCAAAGGCGAGAAAAATCTGCAGGGTGGCGAAACTGAACTCAGTGCGCGGATGGCCGAGGAATTCGGACAGGGGGTCTGGTACGAGCCGGAAGCCAAAGTCGCGCATAAGGTGTTTTCCTATCGAACGGATCCGAAATGGTTGCTCGACCGGGCGTTCTGGCAGGGGTACTCGAAACGAGCGATGGAGACCTTGCTCCCTGAATCAGGGGACGAGGAAAGCGAGTTCCTTGGCAAATTAATTACCGAATACGTTCCGAGTCGATTGAAGTCGCTGGCTCTGGGGCCGTCTGTGAAAAAGCTGAAACAGTTCGTTATGCTGTTCGTGTTCACACTTTTCGTGGGAAGTGGGTATCTGTACGGCATGTCGAAGTGGTGATACTGCGATGGTAGCTATTGTCTCCGGGTAAACTATAACCTAGTACTTTGTACCCACCGAGGAAGGAACCAGAATGCGCCGTGATCTCCTCCGAGTGACACTGCTCCTCATTATTGCGGTTGCAGCCATTGGATTGGCTTCCGGTGCCACTGTCGAGCGGCCAGACATGGGTGATGAGCCGGTCGTCTCACAAGTGGCCACTGGCTCGTTCTCGGAGAACTCCTATCGGGTCGTGCGGGGCGAGACCGCCCAGATCACGTTCGATCACTCGGATTCGGGAACGCTCTATGTCGGTGGCGATGATGTCGGCTATCGGCTGCAAGTCGATGTGTCTGGGACAGGGCCGACATCGATTTCCCTCGATACGTATCAGTCCGCCAGTGCCAACCCGGACAGCTATGTCGAGGGTGGAGACGCGACATTACTGTATCCTGATGGCGGATTGAAAGAAGCCCTGGCCCCTGGCAAATATCGGTTGAATCTCACGGTAGATGGCGTGAAACAAGACCTCGGCCAACTCGTCATCACGGAGCGCCCCGAACCGTCGGTCGAAACGCGGATCGCCTCTCACCAGCTCGATGTCGGATCGATGGAGTACGACTCGTTGATCGAGAACTCGAATCGGGGTTCGTCGATGGCCTATGGAGATTATTTGCTCGTCGAGCTAACGGTACCTGGATTCGGGGAAGCCATCAATACGGATGATCTCCGTGGTGGCCGATCGGCGAATGGAATCGGGCTTGTTTTCGAAGAAACGGATCCACCGGCAAATGACGACCCGCAGTCGTTTGCTGTATCGGCTGGCGATCCCGCGTTTCAAACCTACTGGCAGGAGGATACTTCATCAATGCTCGTCGTCTGGGACACAAATGACAGAGCCGATTCTCGTATCCCCCAGACGTACAACATCACACTGGAACTCACCGCCGAATATAATGCGCTAATATCGGCGGACCGAGTTCCAGCAAGTACGACAGCACGGGTGGAGCAGTCGAAAATCAACCTCCAGACGGGAGACGGGCAACTCGATATGTATCCCTGGGAAAGTGACGTGGTTCCGCTCGAGGGAAGGACGAATTACGCCCCAGGGACGACTTTTCAGTTCCGAGCTGAGGGATACGAGCCAAGTCCGTATTTCAAAAAAGAATCCACAACAGTCTCGTCCGATGGAACGTTTGGGACAGAGATGGATTTCGGCAATGCCGCACGTGGCGTCGAGATCCCCGTTTGGATTCTCGACTATCGAGATGAAGCTACATGGACGATCGAACGCCCGGAATCCGAGGCCAGTCTGCGTTTTACCGATCAATTGAGTGAAGACGGGCGGACAGTCGTAATCCAGAACGCGGCGGTGTCAATGCAGGGATTCGTCGTGCTCGAAACGGCTGGGGGTGAAATCGTGGGCGTCTCGGAGGCGATAGAAAGACCAAACGGAGAACGGGTTTCCCTCACGCTTCAGCGAAAGCTGAAAACCAATTCGACACTCAAGGCAACAGCCTATATCGATAAAAATCTCAACGACTCCTTTGAGGCCGGAACGGACGAGACATTCACGACGAATGGGGAAACTGTTTCGACGACGGCGACCGTCTCGATCCCAGCATCGATGGTGAGGGATGTGACGACGGAGGCTCCAGCACCGACACCTGACGAGACAACCACGACAGCAGCGACGCCCACGCCGACAGAGACGACACCGGCAATCACGACACTAGAAGTGAGGACCCAAGAACCGTTAACACCGAAAACGAGCGGCGGAACGGCTGATCTCTCTCCGATGCTGGTCCTTGTTGCAATCGGAATTGTGGGATTTGTATTGGGCCGTCGATCGTCCTGAGTCGGTCGAAGCGGAGACGCGTTCTACACGTAATGTTTGGAACGAGTCTTGACTCGCTCTCGAGAATGGGCCGACGAACCGTCGGTTGCGTTAGATGAAAAGCGTTAGATGAAAAGTCAGGTTTCTTCCCCTCTATCCGTCAAGACGAAAACCTTCTTTGAGCCATCGTCCGTTTCATAGACCTTTTCGTAGCCCGGGAGATCTTTGGCATCGTTCAACTGGAGTTGGTAGTAGACGGTTTGTTCGGGCGCACTATCGGTCAAGTGGATGCTGACGATGAAGCCCGTCCGGTCCTTTAGCCGGTCGTGCC
>CAZJZA010000150.1:0-4646 GCA_964550355.1 uncultured Halobacteriales archaeon | reverse complement strand
TCATCCATTTCGGCGAGACCTATGCGAGCATTTTCGAGAAAGACTCCCAATCCCTCATGGGAAAGACCGCGTGGGATCTCTGGCCGGACGACGAGGCTCGGGAGATCATCACAGACGAAAAGCAGGCACTCGACGGCGACCCCGTGATCGGCCGCGAGCGAGAGGTGACCCATCCGGACGGCTCCACTCACTGGTACTCGATCCACAAACTTCCTCGATACAACGACGAGGGAGAACTCGTCGGATTTTCCGCCATCGACCGGGAAATCACCGACCGAAAGCAGTACGAGCGGGAACTTGAGCGGTATCAGTCCTTTGTCGAATATTCGGGGGACGTAATTACGCTGTTCAACGAGCGTGGCGTGATCGAGTACGTCAGTCCGGCCGTCGAGGAGACCTTCGGTTACGAGCCCGCCCAGTTGACCGGGCAGTTACCGCTCGATTACGTCCACCCTGCCGATGCCGACGAGGTGGCGGCCGCATTTAACCAGTTGATCGCCGAATCATACGATATCGGGACGATCGAGTTCCGATTTCGAACCGAGGATGGCGAGTGGAAATGGGTCGAGACGTCCGGGGTGCACCGCCCCGAAGTCGACGGGATCGAGGGTGTCCTTCTCGTCGCCCGGGATATCTCAGAGCGAAAGGAGCGAGAGCGGGAGTGGCACCGAATGAAACGCGCGGTGGATTCCTCCGGTCACGCGGTCTACATTACCGATACTGACGGAACGATCGAATACGTCAATCCGGCTTTCGAAGCCGTCACCGGGTATACCGAATCCGAAGCGGTTGGCGCGAAACCCCGAATCATGAAATCTGGTGAGATGGGATCGGCCTATTACCAGAACCTCTGGGACACGCTCGAGAGTAACGACGTGTGGGACGAGGAAGTGATCAACCAGCGCAAATCTGGTGAACAGTATCACGCCCATCAGACGATCGCCCCAATCCACAAGAACGGCGATATCTCTGCGTTCGTCGCCATCCAGACGGAAATAACTGATCGAATCGAACTCGAAGAACGGCTCTCGGTCGTAAACCGAATTCTCCGACACGATATTCGGTCTGCAGTCAGCGTTATCCGTGGAAATGCAGAATTGGCGATGAACTCCCAGCGAAACCTGACCGACGTGTTAGAAACGATTCAGACGGAGGCGAATCGGCTCCACCGGTTGGGGGAAAACGCGCGTTATCTCGACGGAGCGTTGGCCGAGACAGAAAAAGAGACCGAAGTCGTCGACCTCGCAGAGCTCGTCCCCGCCAGTGCCCTCCATTGTCGGAACGAGCATCCCAACGCGACAGCCAACTTCGACGTCCCTCCCTCGGCGGTTGTGCGGGCGTCGGGCAGTCTCGAAGAGGCCATCGCCGAGTTGTGTGGCAATGCGATCATCCACAACGATTCTGCGGAAATTTGTCTCTCAGTTACCGTCGACTATCCGCCGGACGGACAGTTTGGGACGATCGAGTTCGCGGACAACGGACCGGGGATCCCGAGCGGCGAACTGGATCCGATCGAGGACGGGATCGAGTCGAGTCTGGAGCATTCAAGCGGCCTTGGCCTGTGGGTCGTCCACTGGATAGTCGAGGAGTCCGGTGGCGAACTCGAGTTTGCCGAAAACGAGCCGACGGGATCGGTCGTTCGGTTGAAATTGCGGAAGGCGTCGGCTGAACGCTGATCGCTCGGCGGACCAGATCGGCGTTACACGATCGGCGGATCAAATCGGCGTTACACGGTTGGCGGATCAGATCGGCGTTACATGTACTGACCGAGGCCAGTCTGGGTCTGCCCGTCACGAACCTCTTCCCAGGAGATTTCGAGGGCTTCGAGAACGCGAGAGATCGGGCCCCTGAGTGTTTTTTCGAGCATTTTTGGCCAGTCGATTTCGAACTCTTCGGGGATCTGGTCGGCGTACTCATAACAGATGACATCGGGGTCCCGCTTGAACTCGAGATAGAGGTGTGTATTTTCGATCTCCGGGCGTTCCTCCTCGATTCGCTGCCAGAAGGTAGGGTGGACTTTCTTCAGGTAGAGCCGTTTCGGCTTGCTTCCCCGCGTGAAATTCGTCCCGAGCAGTAAGTTCGCGTATTTCGCCCCGCGAACGTGGGCCGTGTCGGTCTCGTAATCGTCGAGCCGCTTACCGATTCCACCCGGGATACCCACGTCGTCGAGGCTCACTTCGCCAGCCTGGTAGTCCTCGATAACCTCGTGGACGTACTCTTTGACCCCCTCGATGTCGCCCTCCGTGACGATGCGCTCGATGACGTTTTTCTGGACTTCTTTGGTGATCGGGGCAATGTCCGATCGCTTGTACTCGAAGCCAGTGATGTCGATGTCATCGACTTCCTTTCCCTCCTTCCAGACGATGTGACCGGCATATCGCTTCTTCTTGCCCGCCTGGAAGAAACGACGATACAGTTTCTCGAATTCGATCTGGAATCGATGATCCGCTGCCCCGAGTTCGCTTTTGGCGAACTCGTCGTAGGAGTCGTTGATGTAGGCCTCGAGGTCGTGGGACCGATCGATGGCTTCGTCGACCGAGACATCATGTCCGAGTTCCAACATAACGCTGTCGGTGTCCCCGTAGATGACCTCGAGCCCCCGTTCGTTGGCGGATTTTTCGGTGAACTCGATGACCGCCCGTCCCGTCGCCGTGACTGCTGCGCCCATCTGCTTGTCGTAGAGGCGGAATCGCTCCCACCCCAGCACTCCGTAGAGGGAGTTCATGATGACCTTGACGGCGGCCTGTTGCTGGTCGTAGAGCCGGTAGTCGTCGCTCTCCGGGTCGTTGGCGTTACGCAGCGACTTCTTTTCCTCCCGCTCAGAGAGAAGTTCCGTGACCATCTCGCGGATGATCCCGTCCGGCTCGGTCCGGAAGTGGGTCCCGTTCGGGGCCCGATAGGTATCCCCGTCGTAGGTATCGGGGTCGACTTTCGTCTCCGGTGAAGCGTTGACGGTCACCATACACATGGGATAGAGGCTCTTCAGGTCGAGGACCGTCACCATCTCCCGCACGCCAGTAATCGGGTCGAAGACGGCTCCACCCTCATAATCCTCGCTCGCCTGTTGGCCTTTGGAGGGAACGGCGAATTCGCCGTGTACTTTATGAAGGACGTACATGTCCACGGCGTCCCCCGGGGTGGTCGCATCCTCGAGTTTGCAGCCGACGAACTCCGCGACCTCCTCCCAGAAGTCGATAATGTTCTGCCCTCGGTCGATCTCGACACAGAGTTCGACGTCCCGCATGTTGTATTCCAGGAGTCGCTCCGGGTCGTCCTCCCAGAGGTCACCGATGTCACCGGTGTACCGCTCCTTGCCGACCCCGACCTCCTCTTCGGCGACCGCTTCGAGCCGGTAGGAGTCCAGTTCGGAAAACTGGGTCCGCTGGTACGCATAAAGAAGGTCGAAAACCACCCGTCCTTTCACGCTCGGACCCTGCCAGTCACTCCGCCACACTTCGTTCACGCGCGAGAGTCGATTCGGGTCGAGGCCGACTACTTCGAGGCGGTCCAGCAAGTACGGAGCGTCGAAGTCAGCGAAATTCCACCCGGTGAGTACGTCCGGGTCGGTTTCTGTGATGTATTCCAGAAACGAGTCGAGCATTTCGGCCTCTTCTGTGAACGATCTGACCTCGATCGCCGTGTCGGGATCGAGCGGGTCGTGATCTGGAAGCCCGTCGGGTGCGATCTCCTCACTTTCGGATGGTTCGGACAGCCAGGCGATGTACTCGTCCCGGGAGGAGTCGTGACTCGAAATGCTGATGATTTCCTCTTCGCCGTCTTCCGGAAAGCCAGCACGATCTTCGACCTCGATGTCGAACGTGTTGACCCGGAGATTCGGGCTCATGTCGACTGGATCGATCTCCTCGGCGTGAGCATAAATTGCGCCGTCGTCCCCGCGCCGCATGGGGACTGAAACCCCGCTCGTGATGTCCCGATCCACGAGAAACCGATTCGGGAAGAGGATGTCCGCCTCGTAATGATCGAACTCCTCGCGGATATTCCCGACGTCCCGAGGCGTTCGGGCGTAAATCCGTGTCAGGGCCTCACCGCGAATGCTTTCGTATCCGTCTTCGTGGCCGGTAATCTCCTCGCGAGCGAGATCCGTCTCTTCGAGTGTCGCAGTTGGGGCATAAAAGTACGGACGAAAACCGTGGACCCGGACGTGTTCGAGTTCGTCTCCGGCCGTTCGCCCGAACACGTGGATGACCGGTCGTTCGTGCTCGCCGGACCCTTCGACTGTGTAATCGACCTGCGTGACGGCAAGTTCGAGGGTCTCCTCGGCAGTCGGCAACGCGTCCGCTTCTGCCGAAATGATCTCCGTAACGACTGGATCGGCGTTTCCCGCCACAGCCTGGGCTTCGGCCGTCCGTCGGTCGGTCGACTGCTCCGCCGGCGGATCCGTCTGGCCCCCGAAATCCGAGAGGTCCACGTTCGTCATTGACTGAGGGTTGGGGGGCCATACCTGAAAAGTGGTCCGGGACTCCGGCCGAACGGCCGGGGAAAGGTCTTTACCATGTGACTCCATACCAAATGACGAGGTGCCACCTGTGGACGACCACGCCAAAGGCGAAGATCGACACGCCGATGTTCCGCAGCTCCCGGACGGGGAGCCGTCCGACGAAGCCATCGAGGCCTACGAGACAGCC
>CAZJZA010000149.1:0-4731 GCA_964550355.1 uncultured Halobacteriales archaeon | reverse complement strand
TACGCCGAGTTCGACGGGGTAAAAGCCGTCGATCTTCCGTACGTTGGCCAGGATGTCTCGATGCTGGTGATCTTGCCACCGACCGGCAAATTCGAAACATTCGAGCGTTCTCTGTCCGCCGAGACGGTCTCGAACATTCACGACGGCCTCGAACGCCGCGAGGGCTCAATCACGCTCCCGAAATTCGAGTTCGAATCCGAATTCGGTTTGCGACAGACACTCGAAACGCTCGGGATGCCCATCGCCTTCGAGCGCCGGGAGGCGGACTTCTCCGGCATAGCCGACATCGAAGCGACTGGCGAGAACCTCTACATCCACGACGTCTACCACGACACCTATATCGCCGTCGACGAGCAGGGGACCGAGGCCGCGGCGGCAACCGGAGTGGTTATCAAGACCGAATCCGCGCCGGCCGACCCCTTCGAGTTCGTCGCCGATCGACCCTTCCTCTTCGCGATTCGCGATCGACCGACCGGGGCGATACTCTTTCTCGGGCGGGTGGTCGACGCCGGTGCAGCCCAGTGAGCGGATTCGGTCGTCGTGGCCACGACAGTCGCCGGAACGCTTAGGGAATTCCTCCGGCTAGTGGGGGTAATGCGTCTGTTCCGGTCGAGCGACCTCCTCGGGATCGCCAGGGAGACGATGGAGTTCACCCTCGAGGCCTGCGAGGAGACCCATCCAAACGAGTATATTGGCTTTCTCCGGGCCGAGGACGCCCGCAAACTCGGGGTCGACCGAACTGGACAGGTGATTACGGACGTGTTGGTAATCCCGGGGACGAAGTCCAATCCGGTGAGTGCCTCCGTGCGCTCGCACATGAAACCGAACGACATGCGTTCTGTCGGTTCGGTACACTCCCATCCAAACGGCGTGCTCCAACCCAGTGACGCCGACCTCGCCACCTTTGGCCAGGGACAGGTCCACATTATCGTCGGCGCTCCCTATGGCTGGGGCGACTGGAAGGCCTTCGACAACCGGGGCGAGCAGACGACCCTGGAGGTGCTCGACGTCGAACTGCCGGAACACCACTTCTTCGATTTCACCCAGGAGGAAATCGACGCCGAGTTGGCCGCGGAAGGCCGGTTGGAGCCGGATGGATCAGAGTCAGCGGATAGCGATTCCGGCTGGTTTTTCTGATTATCTTTTAACAGGCGCAATACCCCTTCCTCACCGAGCGAGCGGTGCGAGCGAGTAGGGAGGGGATACGCGTCGTAAGCTATATACACATACAACGTGTACCATGCATACGGTGAAACGAAAGACGATCACGATTCGGGAAGATCAAGACGAGTGGATCGAGGATCACCACCTCAACCTGTCGAGTTTCATCCGTGAGAAACTTGACAAACTCATCGAGGAACGCGACTCGTGAACTACAACTACAGGTATCGACTCTATCCGACCGACGACCAGTGGGAAGCGTTAGCGCGGACGCTCGATACCTGTAGACAGGTCTATAACCACTTTCTGAACCGGCTCAACGAAGCCGACGACGTGCCTTCGGAACACTCCCAGAAGAACACGCTTCCCGACCTGAAACGCGAGTGGCCTGACCTGAAGCAAGTCCACTCGAAAGTGCTTCAGGTCGTCGTAGAGCGTCTGTATTCCAACCTCCGAACGCTTTCCGCGCAGAAGGAAAACGGATACAAGGTCGGCGCACTCCGCTGGAAAGGGGCGGGGTGGTACAAGTCGTTCACCTACAGCCAAAGCGGGTTCAAGCTCATTGAGACTGATACCCGACGGGATCGGCTTCGGCTGAGCAAAATCGGGGAGATACCGATAGCGTATCATCGCGAAGTCCCCGAGAACGCGACCATCAAACAGGTCTGCATCAAACGGGACGCGTCGGGGGATTGGTACGCCACTCTCGCCATCGAGACCGACGAACAACCCGAGAAGCCCGCTCCCGAAACCATCGGCCCCGAGGATACCGTCGGTATCGACGTGGGTATCCTGAAGTACGTTCACGACACTGACGGGATCGCCGTCGAATCGTTGGACCTCTCGGACGAGCGCGAGCGGCTACGTCGGGAACAGCGGACTCTCTCGCGCAAGGAGAAGGGGTCGAACAACTACGGGAAACAGCGAGTGGTCGTCGCCCGTTGCCACGACCGTATCAAGCGAAAGCGCCGCGACTTTCTGCACAAACTCGCCCGATACTACGTTTCGAACTACGACGTGGTGGCCGTCGAGGACTTGGACGTTCGCGGTATGATGCAACAGGACCGAAACAGTCGAAACACGGCACATTCCGCGTGGCGAACCTTCATCGAGATACTGCGATACAAGGCTGAGAGTGCCGGTACGTACCTCGTCGAAGTCAACCCGCGTGGCACCACCAAGGAGTGTAGCAATTGCGGCGTCGAAACCGACAAGCCCCTGTGGGTCCGCGAGCACTCGTGCCCATCGTGCGGATACGAGGACGACAGGGACGCGAACGCCGCGAAAAACATCCTTCAGCGCGCTTTTTCTGAATTAGGCATGGGACAGGCCGAATCCACGCCCCCGGAGACTGCGACCGCTACGGATACCCGTGTGGTATCTGTAAGTCGCGTCATCGAACGGGGAAGCCCCGCCCTCAACGCGCGAAGCGCGTAGGGTGGGGTAGTTCACTGGCCGCTTGGTTTGGGATCGAACTCGGTCGTCACGGGCATCACGCTAATGCCCCCGTCCGACGAGGCAACGACCAGGCAGTTCCCCTCTCGTTCGAGTTCACTTTCTTCGAACACCGCCTCGTCGAGGGCGATCGTCCCGTCGGCGTCGATCGAGTGGACCCCGATCATCGTGCGTTCGGTAGTCATGGGTGGACGTTGGCCGGGAGACGTAACTGGGTACCGGATCGACATCGCAAAAGAGAGGTAAGGGGTAAGGGGTGGTGAGGGAGATATGAAGAGGTGAGGAGTAAGGGGTGGTGAGGGAGGTATGGAGAGGTGAGGAGTAAGGGGTGGTGAAGGAGGTATGAAGAGGTGAGGAGTAAGGGGTGATGAGGGAGATATGGAGAGGTGATGGGGTGGTGAAGGAGGTATGAAGAGGAAAGGGTTGTGAGGGATGGGGGGGGGCGGTACGTCCCATATCTCACCCCAGATGGACCAGGGCGATGTCCGCGTCGACCGCCGAGAGGTTTTGGAAGGTCGGCGGAGAGAGGATTCGGGAGGCGACAGACCGGTCGGTGCTCGACCCGATAAGAACGACGTCGTAGTACGAGGCGTTTCGTTCGAGAAACGTGCCTACGGGTCCGGTGGCGACCCGGGTCTCGATGTCCGACTCGAAGGAGTCGATTAATGCTGTGAGCATTGTTTCGGCCTCGCGTCGCCGTTCTGATGCTTCGATGGTGTGGGCCACACTCACCCGCTCCGGCGTCGCCGCGATCCGGGTGGCAAAATCGACCATCGCGCGAGCGGTCGGCCCCGCTCCACGAACCAGGACGAGGACGCGGCTCCAACTCGTGGTGCGCTCTGTGGGGTGAAAGGCGATCGCGTCGACGTCGCCACCGAAAATCCCGATCAGATACGGAGTCGGATCCGCAAGCTCGCCTTCGTGGCTGGTGACGATGAGATCACAGTCGAGGGTGTGGGCCGCCTCGAGTGTGGTCCGCGGGTCGTTCGGGTCCCCCGGCTCCACGGCCAACTCATAGGGGACGTCGACGGTATCCTCGATCGCTTCCCTGACCCGTTCGAGGACACCGATTTCGGGGGTTTCAGTCCAGGGGCCGGCTGTTGGCAGTTCGGTAGTCGCTTCCGGCTTTGTTTCGGTCGGCGCGGTCACAAGTTCCTTTTCAGGTTCGAGCGATGGTTCGGGCAGTTCTTCCCGGGGCGACGCGCGATAGAGCACGACAGTCCCGGCCTCGTGGGCGGCAGCGAGCAACGCCCCGAAGAGGGCTGTCTCCTCGTCCGTCGGAAGTCCGCGAACCGGGACGAGCACCCGGTCGTCGCTCGTGACGGTCCGGTAAAGGAAATCTGCTCTGTGCTCGTAGATTTGATCATACCAGACCAGGTACACACCGGCGACGATCGAACTGGAAACGGCGATCGCGATGACGTACGTGACGTTCGTTCCGGCGAGAAGCGCGAGCAGGGCCGCCGAAAACGCCGTCGGTGCTTCGAGGTCGAGCCCCCAGGTCAGGACGGCTGTGAGGGCGATTGCTAACGCGGTGGCTCCGGCGTGGACCTCCATGTAGCCCGGCGGGGTCGAATACCAGAACGCGGTCAGGACCTCGAGTGCGGCCCAGCCGGAAAAGGCCCCGAGGGTCATCCCACCGACAAATCGTTTCGGTTCCGCATATCGGCTTTCCGGGTCCGCAAAGAGCGTGTACGTGCCGGCGGCGAGGGGCGGGTAGATGACGAACGGAAGCACTGAAACGGCGTTCGAAAGCCAAGTGAGTCCAGCCAGGATGACGGGGACCACGAAGACGATCATCAGATGGAGGAGCCGCTCCGTGCTGGAGACTTGCTGGCGGAGCGTCTCCAGGACGTGGTATTCCACGGCTCTTTTGAACCGACGGCTGAGGCCGTCTCCCTTGTTCCCTCCCCGATCCATAGTCCTCTCTCAGCCGGGACCCTGTTGAAAACATCGGTTGACCCCACTCCACGCAGGGCTTCGCTCGAACAGGGACCATATAAGCGATGGGCCCCTATGACTATTCGATTGCTCTGAGGCCCAGAGCCGACCTCGGGGTAAACGGGTACACATGACTGGTCAGGTATTCCGACTCTCCGCGTCGTTCGAACTCCC
>CAZJZA010000148.1:0-4734 GCA_964550355.1 uncultured Halobacteriales archaeon | reverse complement strand
AAAAATCGACCAGAACGACGACCTCGAAGAGCTCGTCGACCGGGCCGAAGAGGTGCGGGCGGAGGCCTCGAAGCACCACGAAAAAGTCACCGAGCTCGCAGACCGGGCACAGAAGCATCACAACAAGATGATCGAGGCCTACCGGGAGGCCGACGACGTGCGCGATCGGGCCGACGAAACCCACGAGGACTTCGTCAAAGCCCAGGAGGCGGCCGACGCCCACCACCAGGCATTCGTCGAAGTTCAAAAGCGCCTCCGTGAACTCGACAAAAAGGAGGAGGAAAAGCGCAAGGACAAACGCAACGCCAAGCGAGAGGAAGCCCGCGAAGAAGCAGAGGAGATCTACGAGCGGTTCAAAGAGGGCGAGACCCTCGACACCGAGGATCTGCGCAAGCTCCAGAAAAGCGGCCACCTCTAACGTTTCCGCGAGCCGGCAGAAGCTACCCGCCGCCCGGAGACACAGGAAGTTTTTATCCCGTCGGGGTGACGGGACACTCGAATGCAGACCCTGGTCGTGGGCATCGACCGAACGGGGGACGTGCCCGGACAAACCGGCGTGTCACTGCCACTTTCGGGGGCAGAGACCGTTTCGGATTTAATCGTCGAACTGGGAATGGCCGACCCGGAGGACTCGACGGTCAACGCCCTGTTAGAAGCGCTTGCGGTCGCTCGTGATATCGAAGCGGAGGGCAATTCGGCCGTCGTCGCCGTGGTTTCTGGTAACGCCGACGGTGTCGTCTCGGCCGATCAGGCCATCGCCGAGCAGGTCGATCAGTTGATCGCGGAGTACGACCCGGACTCGGCTGTCGTCGTCATCGACAGCACGGAGGACGAACGGCTGTTGCCCATCATCGAGAGTCGGATCCGGGTCGATTCCGTCGATCGGGTGGTCGTCCGTCAGGCCCGGGACATCGAATCGACGTATTACCTGCTCAAGCAGTTCCTCGCGGACGAAGAGTTGCGCGGGACAGTCCTCGTCCCGATCGGAATCGTGATGCTCGTCTTTCCCGCCATCCTCATGCTGAGCGACGTGGCCATCGCGGTCGGGTCGATCACGGCCGTAATCGGCACGTTCCTGCTTTATCGCGGGTTCGGGATCGACGAGCGGCTCGCGACGCTCTCCACGCAGGCCCGAGACGCCTTGTACTCCGGCCGGATCTCGATCGTGACCTCGGTCATCGCCGCGGGACTCGCCCTGGTCGGGATCTTCGTGGGCGTGCTCGGAACCTCCGAACTCGGGCTGGATAGCATTCAGCTCGTGACCGGGATGGCATTTGCCTACTACAGTGTCCCATGGATCGCTCTCGGTGCCATCGCGGCGACGATCGGCCGACTGGTCGATGAATTTCTCCGGGACGACCGCATTCGGTCGGCCTCCGTGAACCTCCCGTTCGGGGCGCTGGCAATGGGCCTGGTCGTCCGTGGCTTTTCGGCGTACTTCCTCGAACGGGCGGACCTCATCGAGGGGATCGTTATCGAGCCGACGAGTATCGGGGCAATCACGATTCGCGGAGTCACCCTTGCACCGGAACATCGCCTGGCCGCATTCGTCCTGTTCGGCATCGTCGTGAGCCTCGGGGGGATCTGGCTTGCCTCGCGTCTACGCTTCGAACCTCCAGAAAGCGAGGAACGAGACTGAGTCGGTCGATATATCCCCACCGATACCAAAAAAGCGCTATGAGCGATGGACGCTGGGTCAGTCTCTTTTCGGGCGGGAAAGACTCCGTCGGGGCGTTCTACCGGGCCCGAGCGGCGGGGTTGAATGTCGACAGGCTCGTGACGGTACACCCAGCAGGGGGCTCCTACCTGTATCACGTCCCCGCGACCAAACTCGTCGACCTCGCCGCTGAAAGTATCGGTGTTTCAGTGACCGCCGTCGAGGGGCCAAAAGTTTCGGGACACGACTCTGGCCCCAGAGGCGACCGGGAGATCAAACCGCTCGAACGCGCGCTCGCGGAACTTGACGAAAAGGAGTCCCCGGGGCTCGCCGGCGTAACAGTCGGGGCGATCGAGAGCGATTATCAGGCATCTCGGATCGAAGCGATGTGTCGCCGATTGGGGATCGACATGTACGCCCCGCTCTGGCACGAGAATCCCGTCGAACTCGGCCACTGGTTCGTCGAAACGGGATTCGAGATTCGAATCGTTGCGGTGGCTGCAGCCGGCCTCGATGAATCCTGGCTGGGACGGACACTCGATGGGGAGGCGCTTTCCGAACTCCAGGAACTGAACGCCGAGTACGGAGTCCACGTCCTCGGTGAGGGTGGAGAATACGAAACCCTCGTCACCGACGGCCCGCACATGAGCCGCCCTCTCGAGATCGAGTACACCATCGAGTGGGACGGCATGCGGGGCCATCTCGAAATCGAGTCGGCCAGACTCGGCTGAAACCGCTTCGTTCGATTTTGAGAGGCCACTCACTTCGAACGGGAGATAGGACTTACTTCGAACTGAATATACGACTTACTTCGAACTAGAGATTTCGGTGTGGGCCCCGATCAGCGCCCCGGAAAAGTCGATATTCTCGATACAGGTCTGTTCGTCGATGATCGAGTTTCGCACGGTACAGTTCCGGATGGTTGCCTCGGGAAAGATAACCGCGTTTGTCACGTGTGAATCCTCGATACGGGCTTTGGCCATGACGTGAACGTTCTCCCCCAGGGTGGTATCCTCGAGGACGGCATCGTCTGCAACAACCGTTTCGCCATCGAGTGCCCAGCGGACGGCGTCGAGGTAGCTCTCCGGGGTACCGATGTCGAACCAGGCCCCGTCGAAGGTGAAGGCGTGGACCGGGCCGCGCTTCTGAAGCCACTGGATGAACCACCCCGGCTCGTCCGGGTTGTTATCCCCCGCGAGATACGTTTCGAGAAGCGACAGCGAGTCGGCAGGGAAGGCGTAGGTGGCGATCGAGACGAGGGTGCTCTGCGGATCGGCCGGCTTTTCCTGGAAGTTCGTGACTTCCGTCCCGTCGAGTTCGACGAGGCCGTAAGATTTCGCCCGCTCGCGGCTCCCGACGTCGTACGCCGCTATCGTCGGGGTCTGCCGTGTCTCGAAGAAGTCGACAAATTCGCTGACGTCGAAGCTGATGAGGTTGTCTCCTGCGAGCACGAGCAGATCGTCCTCAACCCCTTCCCGGTCGACGAGTTGGGCCAGAGCGCCGATCACACCGAACTTCTCTGCCTCGGCGGCCGTTTCCTCGATCGAAAGGCGGGGTTTCTCGTACGAGGAGGCCTCGAGATGGTCCCGAAAGTCCGCCGCGAAGCGCTCGTTGGTGCTCACGTAAACGGTCTCGACGCGATCGTCGGCCTCGAGGGCCGAGAAAATCCGGTCGATGACCGTCTCATCGCCGATTGGGAGAAACATCTTCGGACGATGTTTCGTGATCGGCCACAGGCGGGTCGCATATCCCCCCGCAAGTACGACGGCATCCATATCCCTATCCTCCATGGGACTTCCTAAGTCCTTTTTCATCCTGCACCACCGTCGCCAAACCCCACCCACTCACTCGTTTCTGTCCGAAACTCTAGGTTCCTGGTCCTTCGTTTGGGTCCCCTGTTCCTCGGTTTGTTTCCCGTTCTGGTCCTCCATTCGATTCCGGTCCCCCTTTCGATTCCGATCCCCCACTCGATTCCGATCCTCCACTTGATTCCGGTCCCCCTTTCGATTCCGATCCTCCACTCGAATTTCGTTCACTGGTGCCTTCACAGCCCGTTCGGACGTCGTATCGGGCTCCAGATCGGAGAGCCGGCTCTCGCCGCCAGTCCCCCAGGGAAGTACTGAGCGGAGCCATGCGATAGCTCGGCGAAACGGCATCAATCCCAATCGGCACCGGTGAGTTGGGCTCGAAGCGCACGATTCATCTCGGGAACCGGCGCGTCTTCGCCGGTCCAGCGTTCGAATGCTTCGACCCCTTGAAAGAGAAGCATCCAGGCCCCGTCGATCGTGGTCGCGCCGGACGCTGCTGCATCCCGCAGGAATCGCGTTTCTGGAGGGGTGTACACGGCATCCATCACCGTCAAATCGTCGTGGAAAACCGTCGAGGGGACAGGAGATCGGTCTTCGTTCATTCCGACACTCGTTGCATTGATGAAAAGGTCAGCGTCGGCTACCAGGTCGTGAACGGCATCGAGTGGGTGCCCTGTCGCATTGAGGTCGGTGGCCAAACTCCGTGCCCGACTGGCAGTCCGGTTCACGATATGAACCGTTGCACCGGCTGAAACCAACATGAAGCCGATGGCGCGGGCCGCTCCGCCAGCGCCGACGACCACTGCGGTTCCCGCTCCCGGATCGACATCGTGGTGTTCGAGTGCCCGGCGAGCGCCTGTTGCATCAGTGTTGTAGCCTGTCGGGGGCTGTGTCGAGAAATCGATCGTATTGACTGCACCGATGCGGGCAGCCGTTTCGGTGGCCTCGACGTGGGAAAGGACGGCCTCTTTGAAGGGAATCGTTACGTTCAGCCCAGCCACCCCGAGTGCGTCGGCCCCCTCAATCGCGCTTTGCAATCGGTCGGGATCAGCTTCGAGGGTGACATAGCGGGCGTCCAATCCGCAGGCGTCGTAGGCAGCTTCGTGGAGATCGGGAGAGACCGAATGGCCGACCGGGTTTCCGATCAGTCCGTAGACGTCCATGTCGGGCGGTCGGGACGGCTCGGGTTAAACGTTACCGCCGGAAATCAACTCGAGAAGCGTGCCGGGAGGGCTGCCCCAATTGTTTGTCCGGCCCGCTTGAACAGCG
>CAZJZA010000147.1:0-4761 GCA_964550355.1 uncultured Halobacteriales archaeon | reverse complement strand
GACGGCTGGGAGTGACCGGCCGAACCCATATTTCTCACTGCCCTCGATTCCCTATCCACCAGCCCGAATCGCCTTTTTGGCGAATGCCGGAACCAACTCCGCAAGTACGGCTTCCTCGCCCTCGAAGACGACGGTGACCTCCGTCAGTTCGAGCGAGGGCCCGATCGAGACGGTTTCGGCCGAGAGTTCGGCCTGCCAGCCCGATCCCGCGGCGGAGTCCTCGCCAACAGTTTCTGCGCCGACCGACTCCAGGTACTTCAACGCGAGTCGAATCGAGATGCCCCTGAACGAGCGCTCGACGCGCATCTATCCGCCTGCGACCGGCGGGAAAAGCGAGAGTCGGTCCCCGGCAACGAGTTCCTCCTCCAGGCCGTCGAGATGCAGGACTTCCCGCCCGTTTTTCAGGACGTTGAGCTGTGGCTGGATTTCGTCCCCATCGAGCAACTGTCCGTCGAGCCCCTCGAACTCGTCCTCGAGTGCCTCGAGAACCTCGCCGACCGCCACCGATTCGGGGAACTCCCGGGTGATCGTCTTCTGGCCGACTGCCTCCCGGAACGTGGCGAACATCCGGAGTTCGAGTTCGATAGCCGCTTTCCCCTCAGTCATCATCTCCCTTGAGCCGGATTCCGTCCTCAACGAGTCTGGCGTTTCGCTCGCGGTCGATCGTCTCCGCGATCGACTCGTGGTCGTAGATCTGGGCGATGAGGTCCGCATAGAGGTTTCGCCAGCCGATCGCGTAAATCGGGGACTGGCCCCAGGCCCGGAGTTCGGCGACGAAGCCGTCGTACTGGTCGCGTCGGTCCTCGAGGCGGTCGATGGCGTCGACGATACTGCTCGTGGCCTCTTGATCGGTGGGGGCCTCTTCGATCAGTTGGTTGAGCCTGTTTTCCCAGGCGGCGACCGCGGTTTGCATGTCCGTAGCCGCGTCGTCATCGTCTTCGGGAAGTGACTCGAGTATCTGGCGTGGAACGCCCAATGAGAGTTCTTCCATGCCCGTCAGTCCACGCCGCAGGCACAAAAGCGCCCCGTCGGGGGCGACTGACGCAGTGGACAGAAGCGATTTCCACCCAATCTTCGCGTTGGCCTGCCCCGATCGGTGCAAAAAAGAACCCGGCTCGACAGCCCTTACTTGACCTTCGAGGGGCGCAACGGGTAGGTGTAAAGACCCATTTTCACCCGGTCCCACAATCCTTTGGCCTCTTCTGCTTCCTGGGTCTCCCGCTCCTCCCGCTCTTTGCCCGAGGGCCCGCGACTCGCCAGCGTCTCGGTCATCTCCCGAACGCCGAAGTCGAACTCGACGTAGCGGACCGGATAGTGCCACGGTCGAATCCGCATCACGAGCCAGAGACTCGCCAGGAGCACCACCCAGCCGACGGCGGCGAAGCCGAGGTATCCGAGATTGATCGCCATACTCGAACGAGGGTGTCGAGGACCGAAAAGGTATCGTCATCGATCCGGTGTGGGGTCGGTGATTGTGCGGATATCTACCCGGGATCGTGACTGTGCAGATGTCTATCCGGGCCACCGACCGTGCGGATGTCTGCTCAGCCGGTGACTGTGCAGATGTTTACGTGGGGTCGGCGACCGTATGGCTGTCTACCTGGGATCGGTGACGTGCCGGACGTCGACTGCTTCTCCGCGGGTGCTTTCGACCATCGCGGCCCCGTGCATCTCCGCCCGCCCGATCCCGAAGGCTTCTGGCCCCTCGATGACTACTTCGTCCCCGACCCGGATCGAGGCAGCGGCGTCCACGATTCCCGGTGCCAGGACGCTCCCGTGGGGCCGGAACGCGTCGATTTCGACCCGCTTCGTTGGCACGTCGCTCTCGACCCAGGCCCGGGCCCCGGCGAGTGAGAGTGCAAGGGTGCCGTACTGTGGTACCAGTGCCGCGAGTTGCTCGCCGTCGGACCCGAGCGCCTGCAGCCTGGGATACCGGCCCTGCAACTCGAACCCCTCGAAGAGGGCTTCGCCCGCCCCGGCTCCAAACTGGTAGTCGGCGATCGCCCGCAGGGTCGCCCGCTCTTTTTCCTCGACCTGAATCGTCCGCTCGCCTTCGAGTGCTTCCCGGAGCGATCGAAGCGAGTCTCTCGCCGTCGGGTGATCCGAGACCGTGTACGTGACCGGGAGGTCCCGACCCTCGAGCGCCCGCTCGACGATTTCTCGCTCACCACCCGGTGGAACGTGGGCGACGACGCGGGGGTAATTCGTCGCATCGAGCAGGGCCCCGAGCCGGTCGGCGATGAGGGAAATTTCGGTCTCGCTCCAGTCATGCGTTACTGCCGCGTCGTAGTGCTGGGCGGGATAGGTCAGCTCGAGTTCCTGGGGGACGACGCCGAGCGGGGCGGTCAGGGAGGCCTTGTGGGCCCGATACCGGGCGGCCTCCTGGAACCGTCGGTGGCTCTTTGAATCGCTGTAGGGTTTCCCGGCCGAACACGGGACGAGTAACAGTGGGACATCCCCGAACCGGTTGGTGTATCGCTCGCCAATCCGCTCGGCAAAACGCGTCACTGCCGGACGATGGAGGGAGTCATCGGTCGTCGCGAGAAGCTGTGAGCGCCGGAAGAGGGGGGTTCGTTCGGTTACGTAGATCCCCTCCTGGTCGAATCGTCGCAGTGCGGCTGTCATCCACGGGTGGTGTCTGGCCTGTCCCTCGAGGTACTCCCGGAGCCGGCCGGTCCGGATCCGTTCGCGGACACGCGCCAATTCGGCTTCGAGGGCCGCAACGTTGTGATCGACGCAATCCGCCCTCGTGAACTCGGACAGGGGCTTCTGGCAGGCCGAACAGGCACAGGACAGCTCCGACCGCTCGTCCAGGAACTCCGCTTCAGTCGGTTCGAGATACCGTCCGCGCGTCCCGGCGACCACGGCCCGGTCCGCGTCGACGATGTCGACACCTGCATACGCCAGCAGGGCCGCATTTGCCGGCGTGGCGGCTCCTGAAAGCACGAGGGCTGCATCATCGGGAATCGCCCGTCTAATCGAAATGAGCGTTTCGACGAACGCTCTTGCATGGCCGAGCAGTGTTCCCGGGCCGGAGAGCACGTAGGCGTCAGTTTCGCGGTTCCCGGCCGAGTCTCTGGAGATGACAGCTGCACTCGGGCCCTCGATGTCCGGCGCGGGAACGTCGAGTTCCTCTTGAACCGCAGTGGGCGTCCCTGAAGGGAAGGCCCGATGGGGGAGCACCGTGAGTTTATCCTCGCTCCCAGAAGGGACCGTCCGCTCCGCGGCCCAGAGGCTGCCGGCGTCCTGCAGGGCCTCACCGATCAGCCCGGGTGTCTGCAGGGGCTCGGCGAGGCGGAGCTTGCCGACGCGGGCGGCCCCGTCTCGGTCGAGCACCTCGAAATACTCGGTCATGCCCCGTACTGGGTGTCCGTCGGGGAATTATCTTCCCATCCCGGCATCGTTCTTGTCGTCTCCGACCCGCTCGACGGTCACCCGCTCCGGGAGCGCGGCCACTGCCCGGTCCGGCCAATTGCGGTGAGCGACCGCGAACGACGCTTCCGGATTCGCTTCGACGAGACGGGCAATGCCCAAAGCGGCGGCCACGTAGCCGGAGTCGTCCATTTTGTGGGGGACTTCGGCCGTCAGTGGGTAGGTCGTCGACAGCCCCGGCGGCACCGGCCCGAACGGTGGTTTGATTCGCCAGGTCCGGTCGAATCGATCGTCAGAACCTCCCTCTGTGAGCAACACCGATCCCTCGATTTCGAGTCGATCGAGGCGCTCGTGATGGCGTAGAACTTCCGGGCGGTGCGCACTGTCCGCTGAGAGATAAAAGAACGTGGACTTGCTCTCCCGATCCTGTTTTTCCAACTGGTCTGCGTGGTCGACGAGCGTGCGATAGCCGTCAAGCAGGTTCGGGTGGGAATGGGCCCGCGTCTCGACCAGTTCCAGGAGCGATCCCTCCCGGATGGCCGCCCTGATTCGCCGAATCTCGGCCATCGAGACGTGGAGATTGTGTTCGGCGAGCAACCCAGTTCGCGTCTCTTCGTCCATTTTCCGGAGCTCAGCCGGTTCGTGGGTGGTGCAGACGGGACAGGAACAGGGGAACTCCGACATGTCTTCGAGGTGTTTCGTGCCCCGAACGGTCAGATATCGTCCTTTGCGGGCGAACAGGGCGTATGCGGCCGAGTCGAAGAGGTCACACCCCATCGAAGCGGCCAGCGCGAACGTCATTGGATGCCCCGCGCCGAAGAGGTGAACCGGCGCGGCCGGGCCCAGCCCCCGTTTTGCGGCCATGACCAGCTCGACGACTTCGGCGTACCGGTAGTTGTTCAAAAGCGGCACGACCGCACCGATGGGGAAGACGTCGAGGTTGGTTGCCGCGGCGTTCGCTCCGGCCTGTTCGCGCAGGTCGGGGAACGTCCCGCCCTGTACCGGGGCCGTGACGAGCATATCTCCGGTATCCACCGACTCGGCGACTTCGAGTCGCTGTTCGGTTTCTGTGAGATCCGTCTGGACGGCCTCGCGGTTGGCGTCCGGGTGAGTCGGAATGTCGACCGGCGTCCCGATGTCCGAGCCGATCGCGGTCTGAAACGCGAGGATCTCCTCGGTCGTGACCGAGATGTCGCCGTTTTCTGCGAGTTGAAAGGATCCCGAGTCGGTCATAATCGGCCCGTCGAACCCCACGACCTCGTGGAGTCCCTCCGCTTTCGCCTGCGCTTTTAATTCCTCGTCCTGATAGATGATATAGGCGTTCGTGATCAGCATTTCCACGCCGAACCCGGCGAATCGATCCGGATCGATCGTCCGGTAGTGGGGATT
>CAZJZA010000146.1:0-4803 GCA_964550355.1 uncultured Halobacteriales archaeon | reverse complement strand
TGGCCCCCATCTACGCCGGTCTCACCTACGACCGGAACGGTGAAGAGGGCATGCAGTGGCCCGTCGAGAGCGAGGAAGACGATGGAACCCAGTACCTCCACAAAGAGGAATTCCCGACCGAGGACGGACTCGGGAAGATCCGCGGCGTAAGCCACCAGCCACCCGCCGAAGTCGAAGACGAGGAGTACCCGCTCGTGCTCACGACCGGGCGCATCGAGGAACACTACAACACCGGCGAGATGAGCCGGCGCTCTGAGAATCTCATGCGCCAGACCGACCACAACTTCATCGACATCCATCCCGCAGACGCCGAGTCGCGGGGGGTCGAAGACGGAGACGTGGTCCAGTTGACGACCCGTCGCGGCGAGATCGACGTGACGGCAAACGTGACAGAAGCCACGAAACAGGGGGTCGTCTGGACGACGCCCCACTTCGATGACTCTCGAACGAACCGGGTGACCAACGACGCCGTCGACCCCGTCGCGAAGATCCCCGAGTTCAAGGTGGCCGCGGCGACGATTTCTGTCGACGTCACGGAATCGGCTGCGGACTGAGCCCCACAGGGTTACTCTGGGCCTTCCCCAAGTCGCATCGACTGGAGGGTCCGATATCGACCTAACTGCCCACAGGTTTACTATGGACCTTCCCCAAGAAAGGCCATGAGCGAGGTTCCGGAAGCCGTTGATTACATCGATAACACGTTTTTCCGCAGGGGAATGATCGTCGCCCTCCTGTATGGGGTCGTCGACGGGCTCATCCTGTTCGTGAGTGGCCCGTTTATCCTCTTTCGCCTGATCGGCGTCATCGCCGTCTACTATGCGACGCGTGACATAATCGTCCTCCAGGATGCCGGGCTCGACTGGGGGAAAAGCCGTTATCTGCTGCTCATTTTCGTGGGGATCGGCGGGTTCCTCGGGTATTTCTTCTACGCCTGGCGGCGGACCGTCCACCTCTCGAACGTCGAAATAAAACCCGAAGACGTCGAAGCCGAACCGGGGGACGCTGAAACCGAGTCCGGCGTCGTGGAGTGATTACTCCCGGATTTCGACGAGCGGCTCATCGGGATCGATGAGGCGTGTTAGTGCCACCCGCTCGGCCCGGCTCGATTCGAGAACCTGATCGGCAATCTCCCGGGCGGTCTCCCGATCGCTTTCGTCGTCGACCTTGTTGAGTACGGGAATGTACTCAGCCGTTTCTGGAACGTGCTTCTCCGTTCCCTGGGGGCTAGAGAGAACGGTCGCCACGTCATCGATCCCGATTTCCTCTCCGTTTTCCAGCCCGGTCAGTGCCCCGACCCGCTCCGGGCGATGAACGTATTCCTCGGTCAACGGCTTGCCCACGACGTGGGTGCTGAGCAGACCCAGCACTCGGTCGGCCCCAGAAGGAATCCTGGGTTCGTCCTCCCCAGGCGCTTTGAACTCGCGGTTTCTGGCACCGTCCGCTTTGACGAGGACGGCCTCGGGAACGGGGCTCTCGGCGATGGCCTCGATCGTCGCGAGATCGTAGCCGAGATACCGGGCCTCCTCGAAGCCCGGAACCAGGCCAACTGGCCACTCTCGAACGGAGTCCAGTGTCGAGACCGGGTCGGCCGTCTCGTAGAGTTCGGCGACGTGCTCGTCGAAGCGGGGAATGCGCACGGCCGTCGTGACGACCGCCCGGTCGAGTTCGTTGCCGACCGTATAGAGCGTGCTTTTCTTTCCGCCAGCCCCGACCACGGCGGTCAGCCCCGAGTCGAGGCCGAGTTCCGTGACGTAGTCCATGCCCCTGCTATCGGGGCCTCGCCCATAAGCCAACCGTCCCCCGTGAGAGAGACCGATTATTCAGTTTCGATCGAAATCAGACTGCCGACTGACTCCCCCTCCATCACTGTCGAGCCGCGCTTGAGCGAGAGTAGCATCCCCGCTCGATCGGTCGTGACGGTCTGGAGTCGCTCGTAACTGGTCGGATCGAAGACCTCACCGATCTCGGCCCCGGCTTCGAGATGATCGCCCACGGAAACGCCAGTGGAGCGGAACAGTCCCGATTCCTCGGTGAAGAGCGCAACCTTGTCCGTTCCAACCGTCGGTGTCTCGGTATCGACCGTGCCGTCGAGGACGCCGAGTTCCGAGAGCACGTTCTCGATCCCCGCGACTCCCCGGTCGACTGCTGACTCGACGATCTCCCGGCTGTGGGCGAGTTCCGGCGTGATAGCAGGGATGGCCGCCGCCGCAGCGACTTCCCGTAATTTTCCCTGATCGCCGTTTGCCGGATCGGCGACCACCGAACCGTCTGCGACGATCAAATCGACGCCGAACGCCTCGGCCAGCTCACGGGAAGGGGGATCGTCGGGAGTAAACCGCGTGTGAGAACACATGTAGGGCCCGCCAGTGTGCAGATCCACGATCGCATCCGCTTCCCGCGCCCGATCCCAGAGACTGTCGACGAGCCGTTCCATGAGCGTCCCGTTGGGATCGCCGGGCCAGAGGCGGTTCATGTTCGAGTTAATCGCGTCGATTCGCGTGGGTGCCATGTAGACCCGATGATCGAACGCGAAGGGATTCGCGACTGGAACGGCGAGGACTTCGCCGTGGAGTGAGCGGTCCTGGAGTCGGTTGTGAAGCCGCCGGAGGACCGCCGCCCCGTTCACTTCGCCGCCGTGCTGGAGCGCCTGAAGGTACACCGTTTTGCCGGTCCGCCCACCCCGGTACCGGTGGAGGATCGTCTCGACGGTGCGTCCGGAGGGAAGCCGGGCCAGGGGCACCGATTCGACCGTGTGAGTCACGTCCCGGTCGGTCATGACGGGGACTCCACCGTCAATGGCCTTGAACGTTCATATCTATACAGTACCCCGCGAAAACCGAATCTCTCGGGTGGCCACGTATTACGCGGTGAAAACCGAATCTCGCAGGCGGCCCGGGAGTACGGGCCAAAACGACTTCGTTCAATCAGCTTTTGTAGGGTCATCGTGTACCATGGAGCATACACATGCCCGATGAGTCGCAGGTTACATTCTACCCATGGGAAAAGACGATAGACGTCGAACCAGACACGACACTCCTCGATGCGGCCGAAGACGCAGGAGTGAGTATCGAAGGACTCTGTGCGGGCAACGGTCGATGTGGGACCTGTAAGGCCATCATTGGCGAAGGCGATGAGAACCTCTCAGCGTTCACCAAGGGCGAAGAACAGACACTCTCCACCGAACAGCGCGAGGACGGCTATCGACTCACCTGTCGGGCGAAAGTGACAGGGTCGGGTTCGGTCGACGTGACCGTCCCCCGGGACTCCCAGAAGACCGCCGGGATCGTGCTCACGGAGGGCCACGAACTCGAATACGCCATCGACCCGATCGTCAAGAAGTATCACGTCGACCTCCCCACTCCCTCCCTTTCGGACAATCTCGCCGATTACGAACGGATGGGGGAGGCCTTAAAGGAGACCTACGATCTGGACCTCGAGGCTGTCGATTACGAGATTCAACGGGAACTGCCGAACCGAATGCGAGAACGGGAAGTCGAGGACCGCCTCGAAGCCACGGCCACCGTGTACGACGGCGAGGAACTCATCGACGTCGAGCCAGGCCTCTCCGAAACGGCCTACGGGCTGGCGATCGACCTCGGAACGACGACGGTCGCCGTCTATCTCGTGAACCTGAAAAACGGGGAGACCGAGGCGATTAGCTCCACGCTCAACCCGCAGACCAAACAGGGCGGGGACATCATGACCCGGATGCGATACACCCGCCGGAACGAAGACGGCCGGGAGGAACTCAAAGAGGAGATCCGCACGGGGATCAACGAGAACATCGAGGAGGTCGTCACGGAGGCGGACATCGATCCGGCCCATATCTACGAGAGCGTCTTCGTGGGCAACACCGCGATGCACCATCTCTTCTTGGGCATCGATCCGGCCTACGTGGCCGGCTCGCCGTACGTGGCCGCTCGCGAGGCACCCATCAAGGTGAAAGCCCGGGAATTGGGCATCGACATCAACGAGTCGGGGTACGTCTACTGGCTTCCGGTCAGTGGCGGCTGGGTCGGTCCGGACAAGGTCTCCGTCCTGCTCGTCGCAGGCCACTACAAGGAGCCGGAAACCACCGTCTGTATCGACATCGGGACCAACGGCGAAATTTCGGTGGGGAACGAGGACGAGATGCTCGTCACATCCGCCCCCGCGGGACCGGCTCTGGAAGGTGCCGAATTGCGATATGGCGTCCGGGCCCAGGCGGGCGCGATCGAGAAGCTCACGATCGATCCGAAGTCACTCGATCCCAGCTACGAAACCATCGAGGACGACCCGGCGAACGGGCTCTGTGGATCCGGCGTGATCGACGCTCTGGCCCAGCTGTTCGAGGTCGGCATCGTCGACCAGCGCGGGAAGTTCCGCGATGCGGTGATGGATCACCCCCGGGTCCGCGAAAACGACGACGGCGAACTCGAATACGTCGTCGCCTTCGAGGAAAATGCGGCCCTCGCCGAGGACATCGTGCTCACCCAGAACGACATCCGCTCGATCCAGATGGCCAAAGCCGCAATCCAAGCGGGGACACGCGTGCTCATGAGCGAACTCGACATCGTGGACCCCGATCGCGTGCTCATGGCCGGAGCCTTCGGCAACTACATCGATAAGCACTCGGCGATGACCATCGGCATGTACCCGGACATCGATCCCGACGACGTGGTTTCACTCGGAAACGCCGCGGGCGTCGGGGCGAAACTCGCCTTGCTGGACAAAGAGCGGCGAGCAGAGGCAGAACGAATCGTCGATGAGGTCGAGTACTTCGAGATCGCGGGGACGGACGTCTTCCAGGAGAACTTCATGGAG
>CAZJZA010000145.1:0-4839 GCA_964550355.1 uncultured Halobacteriales archaeon | reverse complement strand
AGGAGGTCTCGCTCACCGTCGACAACGATCCGACCCTCGACCGAATCACCAAGACGGCCGTCTCACACGCCCAAAGGGGGGCCGACATGGTCGCCCCGAGTGGCATGATGGACGGCATGGTCGGGGCGATCCGGACTGGGCTAGACGAGGCCGGGTTCGAGCACATGCCCATCATGAGCTACGCGGCCAAGTACGAGTCCGCCTTCTACGGGCCCTTCCGAGACGCCGCCGACGGTGCCCCGAGTTTCGGTGATCGGCGACACTACCAGATGGACCCGGGCAACAGCGAGGAGGCACTCAGGGAGGTGGCCCTTGACATCGAACAGGGGGCCGACGTGGTGATGGTCAAACCCGCCTTGCCGTATCTGGACATCGTGCAGGCTGTCGACCAATCATTCGACTCCCCGGTCGCCGCGTACAACGTCAGCGGGGAGTACGCCATGCTCCACGCGGCAAGCGAAAAGGGCTGGCTGGACCTCGACGAGACCGCCCTGGAGTCACTTCTCTCGATCAAGCGGGCCGGTGCTGACCTGATCCTCACCTATTTCGCCGAATCGATCGCCGAAAAGCTGTGAGCCGGGCCTGCCGAGAACCGAAGCGTATTGTCTCGGCCGCGGATAGAAGGGAGCGAATGGCAGTGAGACGGCCTCGACCTGGGAACGACGAGTTATGAGTGAATCCACAGCGGATGGCGGCACGCACCCACTGGCAGTCGTGCTGCTCGTGGTCTTCGTCGACCTGGTCGGCTTTGGCATCCTCATCCCGATCATTCCACTCTACGCCGAGGCGTTCGGGGCCTCCGAGTTCGTCGTCGGAATCCTGCTTGCCTCCTACTCGATCACGCAGTTCGTCTTCGCCCCGATCCTGGGTCGGCTTTCCGACGAGCGGGGTCGCCGCCCGGTATTGCTCCTCTCGCTGGCCGGGAGCGTAATCGCCTGGACCCTGTTCGGACTCGCCCAGGCCCTCTGGGTCCTCTTTCTCGCCCGGTTTCTCGCCGGTGCCATGGGTGGTAACATCGCGGCCGCCCAGGCCTACGTCGCCGACGTAACCACCCAAGAAAACCGGGCGAAAGGGCTCGGACTGATCGGGGCGGCGTTTGGCCTGGGTTTCGTCTTCGGTCCGGCAATCGGTGGACTCGTCTCCAGTCCGGGCGCACTGGCCATCGCCCGGTCGGTCCTTCCCGCCACCGTCCCGGTCTCCCAGTTCACAATTCCCTCGTTCACCGCCGCGGCGATCACGCTCGCGAATCTCGTTGCGGCCGTGTTCCTCCTGCCGGAGACAAACCAGCGGGCCGAGGCGACCCCGGGGGAGAGCCGACTCGCCGAACTGAAATCCGCCCTCACCCGTCCAGTCCTCGCTACGCTGGTGATCAGCTTTTTCCTCGCCTCGCTTGCCTTCTCGGGGATGGAAAGCATGTTCGTCCTGTTCACGAAGGACGTCTATGGCTACGGGACGGCAATGAACGGGTACATCCTGGCCTATCTCGGGGTCATCATCGCGGTGGTCCAGGGTGGGCTCGTGGGCCGGGCCGCAGCCATCTGGGACGAAAAGTCCCTCGCGATGGGGGGCGTGACGGTCGAATTCGTCGGCCTCGTCGCGGTTCCGTTCGCTCCCCAGGTCGGGCGGTTCGTGCCCGCAATCGGGCCGATCGGACCGGAACTTGCCGCGCTCCTGGGCATTCTCTCGATTCTCGCCGTCGGAAACGGGTTCGCGAACGTCTCGTTGACGACGCTGGTGTCACGATCTGCCGCCGAGAGCGACCAAGGGAGTGCATTCGGACTTACGCAGTCGGCCGGGAGCGTCGCCAGGGCCGTCGGACCTGTCGTCGCCGGGGCGCTTTACACGGGGTTGGCGTTCTGGGCCCCGTTCGTTGCCGGCGGGCTGGTGTTGCTCCCGATCGGCTGGCTGCTGTATCGAACGGTCATCGAACCGCCCGGCGGGACCGCCAGCGCAACCGACTAAGCCCCAAACCGGCCCGTCAACTGCGTTGGTGAGTCGATTGTCCCGGTCCGACAGCACTACCTTCATGGCCCCGCCTGCCGAACCACGAGCCATGCGACACGACGCCTCGCGCGACCTGTACGATCGGGCTCTCTCCGTGCTTCCCGGCGGGGTGAACTCCCCGGTCCGGGCGACCCAGCCCTATCCTGCGTTCATCGAACGGGGGGATGGTGGCCACGTCATCGACGCCGACGGAAACCGCTACATCGATTACGTGGCCGGCTACGGACCGGTGCTGCTGGGCCACGACCTGCCTGACCGGGTGATCGCGGCGATCCAGTCACAGGTCAGCGAAGGACCGATGTACGGGGCCCCCACCGAGGTCGAGATCGAACTCGCGGAGTTCATCGCCCGCCACGTCCCGAGCATCGAAATGGTCCGCTTCGTGAACTCCGGGACTGAAGCCACGACGGCGGCCGTGCGACTCGCCCGCGGCTACACAGAGCGGGACAAAGTGGTCGTCATGCAGGGCGGCTACCACGGGGCCCAGGAAAGTACGCTCGTCGAGGGTAACGACAGCGAAGTGGCCCCATCCAGTCCGGGCGTCCCGGCCGAATTCGCCGCCCACACGATTCCTGTCCCGTTCAACGACGAGGAAACCATAGAACGAGTCTTCGAGGAGCAAGGCAAGGAGATCGCCGCGGTGCTCACCGAACCGATCCTGGGCAACCGGGGGATCGTGATGCCCCAGCCGGACTATCACGAGACCCTCCGGGAGCTGACTCGCGAACACGGGTCCCTTCTGATCTTCGACGAGGTCATGACCGGGTTCCGCGT
This sequence comes from uncultured Halobacteriales archaeon, assembly GCA_964550355.1. Lineage (GTDB taxonomy): Archaea > Halobacteriota > Halobacteria > Halobacteriales > Halobacteriaceae > Halodesulfurarchaeum. The sequence goes on along the minus strand of CAZJZA010000145.1, from coordinate 2,061 downwards.
CGGCGGACTGGGCTGTGCCCAGAGTCATTTCGGGATCGAACCCGACCTCACGACGCTGGCGAAAGTAATCGGCGGCGGCTTCCCTATTGGCGCGATCGGGGGCCGAGCCGAGATCCTCGAGTCACTAACACCGGCCGGAGACGTCTTCGAGGCCGGCACCTTCTCGGGCCACCCGGTGACGATGACCGCGGGACTGGAAACCCTGCGCTATGCCACAGAGGAGAACGTCTACGAGCACCTGGCCGATCTCGGCGAGCAACTCCGTTCCGGGCTGGTCGACATCGTAGCCGATCGTGCACCCGCCTACACGGTGACCGGCATCGACAGCATGTTCAAGGTCATTTTCACCCGCGACGGACCGGCCCAGGACGGCCCATGTGGAGCCGGGTGTCGCCACGACCCCGACTGCGCCAAAAATGGGGCCTGTCCGAAGAATGCGAGCGACGTCGAGGCCGCCGCGACCGACCGATGGGAGCGGGTCTTTTATCACCGAATGCGGGACGAAGGGGTCCTGCTCACCCCGAACCAGTTCGAGTCACAATTTCTCACCGCCGCCCACACCGGAGAAGACATCGAAGAGACACTCGAAGCCTACAAGGCGGTGTTGTGATGACACCGAGACAGAAGCGAGACGAGGGGTTTTCCCTCACGAGGGAGAGAGAGCACGTATGAGTATTAAGGGGACAATCGAGCTCGCCACCCGCGGCTCGGATCTGGCCCTCCGACAGGCGACACAGGTGCAGTCCCGGCTCGAGGACCATCGCATCGACGCCGAGCTCCGCACGGTCGAGACCCGGGGGGATCGCATCGACACATCCCTGATCCAGGACCTCGGGAAAACCGGGGCGTTCGTCCGCGAACTCGACCGGCTCGTGATGGACGAGGAGGTCGAGGGGGCGGTTCACTCCCTGAAGGACGTCCCCACCGAGGAACCGGCGGAGATCGTCATCGCCGCAGTTCCCGCACGGGGACCGGTCGGGGACGTCCTCGTTACGCCGGACGGGAGTTCACTCGATGAACTCCCGTCGGGGGCCGTGGTGGGAACGTCGAGTCTCCGACGCGGGGCCCAGTTACAGGCCCGTCGGCCCGACCTCGAAATCGAGGCGCTCCGGGGGAACGTCGACACCCGACTGGAGAAGGTTCTCGCACCCACGCTCCAGGCCGAACACGAGACCCGACTCGAAGCCACAAAAACCGATTCCGATGTCGAAGCGCCCGACGACAGGAGCCCCGAGGAATGGTTCGATTCGCTCTCCGAGATCGAGCGGGCCGCCCTGGGCCGGGAAGTCGAGAGCGAGTCCGACGCGATCGTACTCGCGAAGGCCGGACTCGTCCGAAGCGGGTTGCTCGATGCCGTCCCGGCCCGGGACCTTCCTGTCGAATCCCACGTCCCAGCCGCCGGCCAGGGGGCACTTGCGGTCGCCACGCTCGGCGGGTCGGCAGTCACAGACGCGATCCAGACCGCGCTCGATCACCCGCCAACCCGGGTCGCAACGACCGTCGAGCGGATCGTCCTCGAAGAACTCGGGGCCGGCTGTGTCGCCCCGCTCGGCATCAACGCGATCGTGCAGGGGGACGTGGTCCGGACGACCGTTCAGGTACTGAGCCAGGACGGGAGCGAGGAACTCAAAGAGACCCGTGGACTCGACGTCGAGACATATGCCGCGGCCGCCCGAGAATTCGCTGCCGACCTGGCCGACCGCGGGGCAGCCGAACTCATCCAGGAGGCAAAACGAGAATGACCGAACAACCTGAGGACGGGCCACGCGTGGCAGTCTTCCGACCCGATGACGAGCGCATGAGAGAGGCAGTCAGGCTGCTCGAACGGCTCGACGTGACCCCGATACCGGACCCAATGCTCGCGATCGAATCCACCGGAGCCACGCCACGAACCGACGCCGCATACACCGTCCTCACGAGCAAAACCGGAGTCGAACTCGCGGCCGACGCTGGATGGGTGCCTGAAAAAACTCACCTGGTCGCCATCGGCCCATCGGCGGGCGAGGCCGCCGAAAAAGCCGGGTTCGAGGGCGACAATGTTCCAGAGGAGTACACATGCGC
>CAZJZA010000144.1:0-4883 GCA_964550355.1 uncultured Halobacteriales archaeon | reverse complement strand
GGCCTGCCGAGGCGGCGGGAGCTTCTCTCGAATCAGGAACGAGAGACACACAGGCGATCCGGGAGATCCACGGGGCGATGGGTCAGTTGAACGAGGCCGTCCTCGACGCCCTTCGAGCCGAGGGCGTCCATGCGGTCCCGGTTCGGCCGTTTTCGGCTGGCTACCGGAATCGGTGGGGACAGGTCGTCCTCCCAGCCGACCAGATCGGGGCCATGCTTGGGGAGGGATTCGTTCCGGTCCTCCACGGTGACGTCTTCACCTCGGTGGGTGCCGGCGCGACAATCGTGAGCGGTGATGAGCTAATCGTCTCACTCGCAACGACGCTCGATGCGGATTCTGTCGGCCTCTGTACGACCGTTCCGGGCGTCCTCGACGAGACAGACGAAGTTATCGGGGAGATACACACCATAGAGTCCGTCAGCGACGTGCTCGATGGAAGTGAGTCGACGGACGTAACAGGTGGAATGGCCGGGAAGGTTCGGGCCCTCCTGGAGCTCGACGCATCGGCCCAGATATTTGATCTGGACGGGTTGGCTGGCTTTCTCGCCGGCGGGTCGCCGGGAACGCGGATCGACAGTCGAAGTGTGAAGTAACGGAGAACACCCGAAACGCCGAGTGAGGAGTCGACCGGACAATCAGGTGGTTTATAGGAGAAGAGTGACATAGCTCACATAACTGACGGTCGTTCGAGACACCGCAACGGTCGATGGCTGCAAGATGCCAGGGCCGTCGCGGTGAGTCGACCGCGTGTTTCAGTACTGAGCGGGCCCAATAGGGCTTTCAGTGATCAACAATGGAAATCGAAATTGCGACAATCGGCGGCTACGAGGAAGTCGGACGGCAAATGACGGCGATTCGGGCCGGCGAGGACGTGGTGATCTTCGACATGGGGCTCAACCTGTCGAAGGTCCTCATCCACGACAACGTCGAGACTGAACGAATGCATAGCCTGGACCTCATCGACATGGGGGCCATTCCGGACGACCGCGTGATGTCCGAACTCGAAGGAGACGTGAAGGCCATCGTGCCGACCCACGGCCACCTCGACCACATCGGCGCTATCTCGAAGCTGGCCCACCGGTACGATGCACCGATCGTTGCCTCGCCGTTTACGATCGAACTCGTCAAGGGCCAGATCGAGGGCGAGGAGAAGTTCGGCATGGATAACGAACTCGTGAAGATGGAAGGTGGAGAGTCGATGGAAATCGGCAACGGCCTCGAGTTGGAATTCGTCCACGTCACCCACTCGATCATCGACGCGATCAATCCCGTCCTTCACACGCCCGAAGGAGCAATCGTCTACGGACTCGATAAGCGCATTGACCACAATCCGGTGCTCGAGGAGCCGTTCGACATGCAACGGTTCCGCGAAATCGGGCGCGAGGGAGAAGGCGTCCTGGCGTACATCGAGGACACGACGAACGCACAAAAGAAGGGCCGGACCCCGAGCGAATCCGTCGCTCGCCACGAGCTCAAAGACGCGCTCACCTCGATGGAAGATTACGACGGAGGAATCGTCGCGACGACGTTTTCCAGTCACATCTCACGGGTTAGCAGTCTCGTCGAATTCGCCAAGGAAATCGGCCGCCAGCCGATCCTCCTCGGTCGTTCGATGGAGCACTACTCCGGCGCGGCCGAACGGATGGGCTACGTGGACTTTCCGGACGATCTGGGCATGTTCGGTCACCGAAAGAGCGTCGACCGGGCGTTCAAGCGGATCATGAACGAGGGTAAAGACCGCTTTTTGCCCGTCGTCACCGGTCACCAGGGCGAGCCGCGAGCGATGCTCACCCGGATGGCCCGAGGTGAGACGCCATACGAACTCGAATCCGGCGATAAGGTCATCTTCTCGGCGAGGGTCATCCCCGAACCGACGAACGTGGGCCAGCGGTACCAGGCCGAGAAACTTCTCGGGATGCAAGGGGCCCGCATCTACGACGAGATCCACGTCTCGGGTCACCTCAACCAGGAGGGCCATTACCAGATGCTGCAAGCGCTCAATCCCCAGCACGTCATCCCGGCCCACCAGGACATGGAAGGCTACGCGCCGTATGTGAACCTCGCAGAGAGCGAGGGGTACAAAGTCGGACGGGACCTCCACATCTCCCGAAACGGCAACCGGATCCAACTCGTCGAATAAGATGAAGCCCGAGGCGCGTGCGGAGACAGTCGAGGAGGCCATTGCGAACCGGCGAGAGATCGTCAACGAGCACCTCGACACCTATCTCCCGATTGCCGACCCGAAGCCGCTCTACGATGCGTCCCGACATTTGCTGAAGGCGGGCGGCAAACGGCTCCGACCGACGATACTGCTAGTCGCTGGCGAAGCCGTTACCGATACGACACCGGGAACGGCGTGCTATCAAGAATTCCCACCTATCGAGGACGGAGAAGATCCAATTGACCTGTTGGCCGCGGCGGTGAGCGTCGAGGTCATCCAGTCGTTTACCCTGATCCACGACGACATCATGGACGACGATCAGATGCGCCGTGGGGCCCCGGCCGTGCACGTCGCATTCGACTCGGACACCGCCATTCTCGCCGGCGATACGCTCTACTCGAAGGCCTTCGAGATCATGCTCGAAAGCGGGGCTCCCCCGGACCGCGGGCTCGACGCCCTCGACCGGTTGGCCTCGACCTGCACGCGCATTTGTGAAGGGCAGTCCCTGGACGTGGACTTCGAGTCGAGAGAGACTGTTACCACCGAGGAATATATCGACATGATCGATCGGAAAACCGCCGTCCTCTACGCTGCGTCCGGTTCGATTCCGGCGATTCTCCTTGGCGCAGACGAGACGGTCACCAAATCCCTGGCCGAATATGGCCGCTCCATCGGACAGGCCTTCCAGATCCAGGACGACGTGCTGGATCTGACAACGCCGAGTGAAACACTCGGCAAAACGCGAGGAAGCGACCTGATCGAGGGGAAGCGGACGATTATCACCCAACACGCCAGAGAACAGGGAATCGACGTCGACGACCTGGTGACTGGAACCAATCCGGACGCCGTGACGGACACGGAGATCGAGAAAGCAGTCAAAACACTCGAGGAAGCCGGATCCATCGAATACGCAAAAGAACTCGCGGTGGAGCTCGTCGAGGAGGGAATCGACGAACTCGAGGTAATCCCGGAAAACGAGGCCCGTCGGCGTCTCGAACAGATCGGGAACTACCTCATCGAGCGCTCTTACTAACCGGTCGGCGGGGCAAATCCCAACCACTTTGACCGGCCGTCGAGTCTCCTCAGTCAATGGACGACGAGCTTCGAGCACAGATCGAACGCGAAAACGAGGAACACGCCCTCCACAACGCGCTCAAACACGAGAGCGACGCCCAGGTTGGCGCGATCATGGGCCCGTTGATGGGAGAAACTCCCGCGTTCCGCGAGCACGGAGACGAAATACCGGCGATAGCGGGCCCGATCGTCGCCTCGGTGAATGACCTCGACCCGGGTGCAAAGCGGGAGCGCCTCTCCGAACTCGACCCGGAGGCCATCGAGGAACTCGAAGCCGAGGACGAGGAAAAAGCACACGCACTTCCCGACTTACCGAACGCAGAACCGGGTTCGGTTCGCATGCGGGTCGCCCCAAACCCGAACGGTCCGTGGCATCTCGGCCACGCCCGAATGCCCGCCGTCATTGGAACCTACAAGGACCGATACGACGGGAGTTTCATCTGCCGCTTTGACGACACCGACCCGGAGACGAAACGACCGGACCTTACCGCCTACGACCAGATCCTCTCTGACATCGAGTACCTGGGTTTCGAACCGGACGACGTGATTCGGGCAAGCGACCGCGTCGAGACCTACTACGACCACGCACGCGATCTCATCGAAGCGGGCGGTGCCTACACCTGCTCCTGTGCGGGTGAAACCTTCTCGGAACTGAAAAACGCGGGCGAACCCTGCGAACATCGTGACAAAGCGGAGTCCACGGTTCTCGAGGAGTTCGAGCGGATGGTCGAGGGCGAATACAGTTCGGGCGAGATGGTCCTCCGGGTGAAAACGGATATCGAACACCCGAACCCTGCCCTCCGTGACTGGGTCGCATTCCGGATGATCGACACCCCCCACCCACGAGAGACGGCCAGTGAATACCGCTGCTGGCCCATGCTCGACTTCCAGTCGGGTATCGACGATCATCTCACCGGCATCACACACATCATCCGTGGGATCGACCTCCAGGACTCGGCCAAGCGCCAGCGCTTTGTCTATGAGTACTTCGACTGGACCTACCCGGAGGTCGTCCACTGGGGCCACGTGCAGGTCGAGGACTACGACGTCGCGATGAGCACCTCGACGATCAAAGAACGAATCGAAGCGGGAGATCTCGACGGTTGGGATGACCCCCGAGCTCCGACAATCAAGAGCGTGCGCCGCCGGGGAATCCGGGGTGAAGCCCTGGTCTCGGCGATGGTCGGTCTGGGTACCTCGACGAGCAACGTCGACCTCTCGATGAGCACCGTGTATGCCAGGAATCGAGAGCTGATCGACGACGAGACGGATCGTCGATTCCTGGTTCGTGATTCAGTAGATTCGTATCCAGAAGTCCATCCCGAACCCCAGGAATCCGTTACCGTGCCAATCGAAGGCTCCCCGACAGTCGCGAAGCCGCCCCTCCATCCGGATCATGACGAACGCGGGACACGAGACATTCCCGTCGGCGAGGCGATTCGATTGGAAGTGAACGATCTACCGGAAGTGGAAAACCGAGTCTGGCTCAAAGGCTTTGGAGCCGTCCGGTACGATGGCGAGAAACTCGTCCCGACAGGGGACGACCTTGAAGTGGTCACCGAGGGCGAAGTCGCCGTGATCCACAGGGTTCCGGCTGCGGACTCGGTCCCGGTTCGCATGGCTACCCTGGAGAGAGGCGTGTGGGGCA
>CAZJZA010000143.1:0-4886 GCA_964550355.1 uncultured Halobacteriales archaeon | reverse complement strand
ACTTGCCACTTCCCGCTCCACGGTGATGCGCCGTTTCGAGACCGTTCGACCCGTGACGGTCCCGCGGCCGAGTGCGAACTCGTCCCCATCCGGTTTGCTGTGAACGATCCGGACCGCATCGCCCGCATTGGGCCCGAACGCCTCGGTGACGGCCCCGAAGGGGAAGTCAGCGGCTTCGTGGCCGAGAGACTCGACGAAGTCGACGGCCGTCGCCGCAGTTTTACTCCCGGCTTTGATGCGGTGATGGCCTGGGATCGTATCCGTCACGGCCGCCCGGTGGTCGTCCAAAGCGAATCGGGACTCGCGCCCCAAACGAAGCCAGGTAGTTGCCAGTGGCCGGCCTAAAACTGCCTCCGTTTCCGGCGTAGACTCCGCCGTTGGATCGGCTTCGGATTTCGTTTTTCGCCCCGTATCGAGTGCCGAGTCGATGTCGTGGGCCATATCGACGACCCGGCCGAGTGCCGCTTCGAGCGTTTCCATGTCGGCGTCTATTGCGCCCCGACTCCACTCGACGCCCCATCGACCGGGAATCGAGACCGAGAGAAGTTCAGTCGTCCGGGCGAGTTCGTGACCCGCTTCACCGGGAGGCGTGTCCGCGACAGTGGCATCCACGCCCCGAACGAGGGTCGCCAATCCCCCAGAAGCACGGATCGTGGTATCGACGTGCGGGTGCGAGTCATCCCAGGGAGGAACAGGGTCCTGAACCTGAACCCGGACTGACTCACCCACGTCGAGTTCACCATCCACTGCCCGGTCCGGTAAATAGCCCGCCGTTCCGTCGAGAGCGACGATCACGCCCCGACCGTCGGTTCGTTCGACCGTCCCATCGACAATCGCTCCCTCCGGGGTCGGGTCCGTCCAGGCGAAGGTATCGATCCCCACCGCAGCGACTCGGGTCGCGACACGCTCCGTCGCCCCAGTATCACCGGTGATCGAGATACCCAGCCGATCCGCGGTCATGTCGACTGACACCGAGGGGTCGGCGGTCGGGAACTCCGTTTCGAACCGGTCGACGATGGCCGGGGACGGATCGACGACGGTGAAACCCCCTTTGGCCTGAAGCCACTCGGTCAGGGCAGTCGCGTAGATCCCACGAACTCGAACGGTCGGTGCGTCTTCCCCATCAACCATAGGCGACGTTGGGAGGCGGGGGATTTCACTCCCAGGTTCCGGTCGGTACCAGCCCATCGGTTCCCCGAGTCCACCGGTACCACCCTCCTTTCCCCGAATTCGTCGGCACCACTCCCCATTCACCGAATCCACCGGTGCCACTCCCCATTCACCAAATCCACCGGTACCACCCCCCATTCACCGAATCCACCGGTGCCACTCCCCATTCATCAAATCCGTCGGAACCATCTTGGAACAGGCCCCTGAACGGTCCCGTATGGACCGCGAGGACCAGGATCCGGTCCAGTGGGCGACCGACGACGATCGGGACCTCCAGGAAATCGCGACCTGGGAATCCCGAACGGCTCTCGACCGGCTGGCGACGGGAATCTACGGGGCGCTCCTGGCCGGCGGTCGGGCAGCCGTCATCGGGCTGGCAATTGCCATCCTCGCCGGACAATTCGCCATCACGGCACTCCTCACCATCGAAGATCCGATTCTCGCCGTCTACATCGGGCTCTCGGTCGTCCCGGCGCTCTTTCTCGTCGTGCTCCTCTGGCGAATGGACGTCGTGCGGTACGAACCGATCGAGACCCTGGCGATCACGTTTCTCCTTGGCGTTTTCTTCGCCGGCTTCGCTGCGATCTTCAATTCGGCACTCCGGGAGTTGTTCGTCGGATTTGGCGCGGTCGGCCTCGTCCTCTATTTCTTCTTGGTCGTCGGCCCGATAGAGGAGACGGTCAAACTGTTTGCCGTCCGAGTCCACGCCTACCGGGTCTCACACTCCGATGCCGTCATCGACGGCGCGATTTACGGGGCGGTAGCGGGACTCGGATTTGCGGCCATCGAGAATATGCTGTACATCACTCAGGAATACCTGCAAACAGCGGGAACGACCTCTGCAGGCATTATCGATCCGACTGCGCAAATCGCTGCCGTTCGTACCTTCGCGGGACCGGGGCACGTAATTTACTCGGCCTTTGCCGGCTACTACCTCGGGCTGGCGAAGTTCAATCCTGGAAAGCGGGGCCCGATTATCATCAAGGGGCTGTTCATCGCGGCCATCATCCATGCCACGTACAACACACTCGTCACGAACCTGGACCTCGTCGCGGGATTCGTGCCGTTCCTCGGGGGACTTCCGCCAGCGGCCGCCTTTATCGTGTTCGTCCTCGTTTTCGACGGCTTCTTTTTCGCCCTGCTTTACGCGAAGTTGGGGCGCTACCGTCGGACTTTCGAGGAAGTCGGTGCTGGGGCGTTTTACGAGGAATGAGAGGAGACGGGCCCTTCCAACGACAGCCACTGGCGCACCGATGCGAAAATCCGCCTCGTTCAGTCGCCCCGTTCGGCCCCACCGAGTCGTTCCTGCGGTCAGTCGCCCCGTTCGGCCAACCGTTCGACGTACTTCGCGATGACGTCGACTTCGACGTTGACCCGATCGCCGACGGCGTATTCGCCAAAACGAGTCTCGTCGTAGGTCGTCGGGATAATGGCGATGTCGAAGGTGCCGGATTCATCATCGAGTTCCGCGACGGTCAGGCTCACGCCGTCGATGGTGATTGAGCCTTTCTCAGCGATGTACTGCTCGTATCCGTCGGGCTGGGCGAGGGTGAACGTCCAGTCCTCGCCGACCTGTTCGATCGCCTCGACGGTCGTCGTCGTGTCGACGTGTCCCTGGACGATGTGGCCGTCGAAACTCCCGTCGGCCGGAAGCGGTCGCTCCAGGTTCACCTGATCGCCGGAAGCGACGGCATCGAGCGTCGTTTTTTCCAGGGTCTCACTCGCGGTAAACACCGAAAACCAGTCCGGGCCGTGTTCCTCGACCGTGAGACAGACGCCGTTGACCGCGATGCTCTCGCCGTGCTCGAAAGAGCCGAGTGCGTCGGTCTCGACCCGGAGCCGGCGACCGTCCGCGTTCGTCGTGACGGCCGTGACGGTGCCGGTTCCCGTGACGATGCCAGTGAACATGTCCGTTGCTCGGACTGTCGGGGCCAAAGCCCTGTTCTTTTCGGCTCGGAAAACGCGCTCCTACGTCAGCGTGACCGGCGTCTGGGCCTGCATCGCATCCTCGAGGGTTTCCCCGTTGGGTTCGCCATAAAGGAGGACGTCAATCGGGAGCGTCGGGGCCCCGTCGACGAGGTTCTGGAGCAGAACCAGCCGGTTGCGCGCCCGGCTCATTCCCACGTAGAAGACACGGCGCTCGTTGTCCGTGAGATACGGGACGGTCCCGCCGCGGTTGGGGTATTCGAGGCCCTCTGGCAGGTCGTCGCCGACGCTCGCGGCCATCTGCTCGACGACCTTCTCCGTGAGGTCGGTCGCGACGTAGACGTGATCGGCTTCGCGGCCCTTCGCGCTGTGAATCGTGCCGACGCGGACCCGGTTCGGGTCGGCACCGAGATAGTCCCCCCGGAAGTACGCGTCGATGGACTGGCGCTGATAGCGCGTGACTTTGTGAATCATGTCCGCAGCAGCCGGCGGCTGGGGCATGAAGGGGGCGTACTCGCGGACAAAGGACGGCTCGATTTCGAGGTTCTTGATGTCCTCGACCCCGGATTCCTCCTCGCGCTCGTCCAACGCGTCTCGCATCTCGTTTCGATCGCTCGTGCCAAACGCCGAGTCCTGAAGCATGTCCACCAGGCGGCGGGCCTGCAACCCATCGATCGGATCGTCCTCGTTCAGGGCCTCGACGGCTCGGACGTAATCGGTCAACCGGTCGGTCCACAGGCGCTGGTCTGTGAGCGCCTTGAACGGGATTCCCTCGTCGATGAACTCCTCGACGAACTCGAAGAGTTGATAGCGGGCCCGGAAAAGGAGCATGACCGTCTCGTCCTCGGTGGACTGGACGGTTTTCCTGACGTTGCGAACCAGATCGAGTACCGACGGGCTTTCGACGGCCTCGACCGATCCCCCCTCCGTGCGGGGGCGGAGGTTCTTCTCCTGGCGCTCCGTGATGTGTCTGACTTCCTGTTGGACCACCTCGAGGACGTTCGAGGGGAGACGGTGTGAGGTGTCGAGAATGACGTCTTCTCCCTCCTCTTCGAGCAGGAGTTTCGGATCCGCGCCCTGCCAGGCGTAGACGACCTGGTCGTCGTCGCCAGCGATAAACACCGTCTCCATGTGCGGTTTCCACTCGTCGTAGACGGCGTACTGGAGCTGGGTGATGTCCTGAAATTCGTCGATAACCAGATGGTCGACGTTCGGGAGCAGGGACCGGTCTGCGACCCGTTCGAGCATGTCGGCAAAACCGACCAGGCCTTCCGACCCCTTGTACGAACGCCAGGCCCGGATCGCCTCAGGAATGTCGATCCGGTCGTCGTCGGTTGTCCAGGTCGGCGTGTACTTGTTTCCGGACTGGGCATTCGGGTCGATGTCCGGCGGCAATCGCACTTCCTCGACTTTCCACTGGAACGGAATATCGTACCAGTCAGCAACCTCCCGCTGGGTGCGCTGGAGCCACTGGCTCGTCGCGATAATCTTGTTCCCGAGGGTCGTCGAGCGGGCCGTTCGCCGGGAGCCAGAGGCGTACTCGTCCTCGTAAGGCAGCCCGTAGTCCTCACAAAACGCCTCCTTTTCGGACTCGCCCACGACGTCACCACGTGAGAGGTTGAGCAGGTCGTAGGCTTTCGCGTGCATCGTCGAGACGTTGCCCCGCAGCGCCCGGGGGTTCTCGTCGAGTCGTTCGGCCAGTCGCTCTCTTACCTCCGCCGCGGCCGCCCGGGTGTACGAGACGACTAGAATGTCTCGCATCTCTACGTCGTCCCGATCGAGCAGGTCTT
>CAZJZA010000142.1:0-4895 GCA_964550355.1 uncultured Halobacteriales archaeon | reverse complement strand
CGATGACCCCCCGGAGGCCAGAGGGGGTAACCCCCTACATGGCCACCTTGTAGTCGTCGCCCCGAACGGTGAGATCCTCCAGGATCACGGCGCCGATCTCGCCGGCTCCGAGGTCGATCTGGGGTCGGATGCGACGGAGGGCGTTCATCGCGGCTTCCTTGGCCAATTGTTCGATGTCGGCCCCAACGTATCCGTGGGTGTTCTCGGCGTATTCGTCGATGTCGACCGCCTCAGCGAGTGGCATCCCGCGGGTGTGGACCTGGAAAATCTCGGTTCGGCCGTCGCGGTCGGGGACGCCAATTTCGATTTCCCGGTCGAATCGGCCACCCCGCCGGAGTGCTGGATCGATTGCGTCGACCCGGTTCGAAGCCGCGATCACGACCACGTCGCCACGTTCCTCGAGCCCGTCCATGAGCGAGAGCAACTGGGCGACGACCCGCCGCTCGACGTCACCGGAGGTCTCGCCACGTTTGGGGGCGATCGAGTCGATCTCGTCGATGAAGATGACCGCCGGGGCCTGCTCTTCGGCCTCCTCGAAGACTTCACGGAGCTGCTCTTCGCTCTCTCCGTAGTACTTCGACATGATCTCCGGCCCGGAGATCGTCTGGAAGTGGGCGTCGATCTCGCTCGCTACCGCTTTGGCGATGAGCGTCTTTCCCGTCCCTGGCGGGCCGTGAAGGAGGACGCCTTTGGGCGGTTCGATGCCAAGTTGCTGGAAAAGTTCCGGATGGCGCATCGGCAACTCGATCATCTCCCGAACCTGTTCGAGTTCGTCGTCGAGACCGCCGATGTCCTCGTAGGTGATACTCGGCGTCTGGGTCTCTGCGGGCTCGGGGCCCACACCGATCTCTTCGGCCGGTCGTTCGCTGACGCGTATTTCAGTCGAGTCGGTCACCACGACGGTCCCGTCCGGATCGGTGTCCGCGATCTTGAGCGGAATCTGTTGGCCCGAGACGGCCGCGATGCCGCCGAGACCGAGTGAGACGTGGACCGTCTGCCCGGTCGTGACCGGCCGACCGGAGAGCTTCTCGCGAATCATTGGTTCGACGTTCCCGCGAATCCGCAGGTTTTGTGGGAGCGCGATTGTCACCGACGCGGCCGGCTTGATGTCGGCTTTCGTAATCTCGACCCGGTCCTCGATGCCCACGTTTGCCTCCTGGCGAAGTCGACCGTCGATCCGGATGACGTTCCCTCCTTCGTCCTCTGGATATCCTGGCCAGACACGCGCGACGGCCCGGCCCTGGTTGGGCCCCTCGATCACGATGTAATCGCCGTTTTCGAGTTCCAGTTCATCCATTGCCCGTCGGTCGATGGCCGCCAACCCTCTGCCCGCGTGCTTCTGTTTGAGGGGTTTGACGACGAGTTTGAGCCTGTCGCTCATTGGTCTGCCACCTCGATAGTGAGGACGCCGTTGGTGATAAACGTGTCCGAGACCCCCGTTTCGGGAAGGTCGATTTCGAATTGTGACTGGCCAGTCGGGTGGTCGAATACCACGATAGCCACGTCCTCGAGCACGTCGACTGTGGCGTCGGTCACCGACGGACCGAGGTCAGCGACGATCCGCGTTCCCGACTCGGATTGGTAACGCCACACCGGTACGTCCGACTGAACCTCCGCGTTGGGATCCATGTTGCTAACTCGACGTAACTCATTCTCATATTTAAAACTATTGATTCAAAACCCACAGAAGGCGAAGGCATCCTCAATCACAGTAGTATTGTGGTTCGGTGAGGCTGTAGTGTTGTGGTTTTGCCCACCAGTCGTGAGGTGCTCGGTTCAACACGCCGAAGGCGTGTAGGGTGGGGTAGTTGACAAGCAGGGGTGTGGTTCGGTTCAATAATGATAGGAGTCCGGTCAGAAGTGGTGGTGGGGGTTTGGCTCGACCCAGCAGTCGCGTAGTTCTCCCTGTGATCGAGTCGCAGCTGACACGGTTTTCCGAAACCCGACTTTCACTCGGGCTGGGACTCGGCTCACACTCGGACCGAGACCCAACTCACACTCGGGCTGGGACTCGACTCACACTCGGGGAAACTTCCCGGTTTCGACCGCCTCGCGATAGGCCGTGATCGCCGCTCGCATTTCGCCGGCAACGTCACCGAACTGCTCGGCAAACGGCGGCGTCTGGTCGGTCAACCCCAACACGTCCGCGAGCACGAGCACCTGACCGTCGGTGTCCGGCCCGGCACCAATTCCAATGGTCGGAATCCCGACGGCGTCGGTGACCGTTCGGCCCACTTCATCCGGAACGTGTTCGATCACCACCGAAAAAGCCCCCGCGTTTTCGTGTTCGAGTGCACTTCGCTCGATTTCGGCAGCCTCGTCCGCTGTCGAACCTGCCTGGCCGAGTCCTCCCCGCTGATTGGTATGTTGGGGACGCGTGCCCACGTGAGCCATTACCGGAATCCCCATATCGGTCAACCGTTCGGTGAGCGAAACGGTGTGCGGTCCGCTTTCGAGCTTGACGGCGTCGGCACCGACTTTCTTGAGCATGCGGCCGCAGTTCCGGATACTCGCTGCCGTCTCCGCTCCATAGGAAAGAAACGGCATATCGGCGACCACTGGGACTTCGTCGGTGGCCCTGACGACGGCAGCGGTGTGACTCTCCATTTCAGCGAGGGTGACCGGGACTGTCGAGTCATATCCCAGAATCGTGTTACCGAGGCTATCGCCGACGAGGATCAGATCGATCCCGCTTTCCTCGACGATCCGCGCCGTCGGAGCATCGTAGGCGGTGAGCATCGTGATCGGCCGTTCACCGGTACGATCTTCGAGGTCCGCGATCCCGGTCATGGTCATCACTGGGGGTGGAACCCGCATAAAAACACGTCTCGGAGGACTTTGCTACTCGAGCCGGGACAATGCGTCTTCGACGTCGAACGCTTCGGTTCGCTCTTCGCCCTCGTCGCCCCGTTCGACGTCCTCCTGGTCCTCGTCGATCTCGACCTCGGGCCCGCCGTCGTCAGTGTACTCGCTGTGGACGCCCCACGGCATTAGCCCCACCTCGGAGTCCGGTTCGACCCATTTTCTCGGCCCTGTTCGTGCATGACCCGTCTTACGCGACTGGGTTATATTCCGCTTTCGGCTCTTTCGAGGAGGAAGTCGCGAACGGTCGCCGCGTCCGCATCGAGTCCACCACCCTGGGCGAAGGTGGGCCCACCGCCCCCGCCACCGCCGAACTCGGCCGTGACGGCCTCAATGATGGCAGAGGCGTCGATCGAACCGTCAGTCGCAACGACGACGAATGGGCGCCCCTCGCCGCCCGTTGCGGCCATGACCGGTGCGTCCTCCCCGGCGAGGTCCTGAATGCGCTCGCCCACGTCGTTCGTGTCATATCCCTCGAGAACGCCGATTTTCCAGTCGCCAACAGCGTCCATGCCCCGCAATTCCTTTTCGAGCGCGGCGTCTTTGAACGTCTCAAGTTCGGCTTCGAGGGTTTCGATCTCCGACTGGAGGCGCTTCACTTCTTCGGGGAGGGCCTCGATGGTCGTGCCGATCTCCGCTGCTGCTCTGCGGGCCGAGCGGTTTTCGCTTGTTCTCCGTTCGATGCCCGGCGGACCGACCGCGAACTCGACTCGTGTTAGCCCTTCGCCGGGGTTCGAACGATCAATGACCGCGACCGGCCCGACTTCTCGCGTATTCGAAACGTGCGTTCCCCCACAGGCACCGACGTCCCATCCCTCGACGGTCACGACGCGGACGGACTCGGCCTCGGCCATGACCCCCTCTTCGGTGGCGGTGTTGAAGGCGATGTCATCTATATCGAGTGCCTCCTCACGGGGCAATTCCTCCCAGGTCACCTCACGGGAGTCCCATATCGCCCGGTTCGTCAGGCGCTCGAGTTCGACGAGCATCTCGTCGTCGACGTCCGTCGAGGTCTCGAAGTCCACCCGGACCTTCTCCTCGCCGATGCCGAATCCACCGTACCCGATGTCGGAGAAGACGCGACGTCCAGCGCCATAGAGGACGTGACTCGCCGTATGGGCCCGCATCGCGTACGTTCGGAACTCCTCGTCGATGACCGCCCCGATCGTATCGCCATTCTCGAAGTTCGGGTCCGTCTCGAGCGTGTGGATGACGTCACCGTTCCGGGATTGCACGTCGACCACGGGAACCCCTTCGATGGTCCCGCGGTCTGCGGGCTGTCCGCCGCCCACGGGATAGAAGTACGTTCCCGAGAGGCGGACGTCGGTTCCCTCGATCGACTCGACTGTCGCTTCGAATTGCGTGAGGTAGGGTTCGTTCGGCCCTCGTGACTGTGCCATTACTGAGCCGAAATCGGGGACTCGTGAAAAGCCGGTCGGTCCCGGTTTGCCGTGTTACTCCTCGATTAGTTCGACGTCGAGTTCGGCCTCTAGGGCCCGGATTACCGACCCGCCCACGGAAGCCGAGGTCGCACGGCCCTGTTCGACGGCGAGCAGATCGTTCTCGTCGACGTCTATCTCCTGTGCGAGTTCTTCTCGCTGGTAACCTGCGTCCTGTCGCGCGGCGAGCACTCGCTCCCCGTAATCGTCGACGAGGTAGGGCAAGCGGTCGCCCTCGTAGTCCGTCCCCTCCTCTTCCCAGTGGGTCGAATCGCCGGTGACGGCGTCTATGGCCTTGGCGGTGTTCCGTGCCGCTCGTTTGCGCCGGTCCCCTCCTGCACCCGAATACCCGCTGGGACTCTACCCGCCTCCCCCGGCTTCTCCCAGGCGCGCACAGTTCGCACAGACAGAGAGGTGGCCACCCTCGACAGCCACCGTGTTGAGATCGTCAGTGGCGGTCCCGCAGAGTTCACAGGTCCCGCCGTCGCCACCGCCGCCAGTGCCGCCGGTGGAATATTTCGGCATACTCTCCCGTATAGGATCAGGCCATTTCAATAATCCGTTTAAGAGCCCGGCTACTCGTCGCCGCTTCCG
>CAZJZA010000141.1:0-4953 GCA_964550355.1 uncultured Halobacteriales archaeon | reverse complement strand
GGAACGAGTTCGAGCGCATCGGCGAAGGACTCGATGGCCAGGGCCTCGCGTCCTTCGACACCGTCAGCGTAGGTGCGGAGCCGGTCGGCCAGCTCGACCTCAATGGCCCCACCACCAGGGAGCACCCGGCCATCGGTTAGGGCCTGGGAGGCGACGTCCAGCGCGTCAGTGACACTGCGCTCGACTTCGTCGACGACGTGGTCGGTCGCCCCACGGAGCAGGAGCGTGACGCCATGTGTCCCGTCACCATTGCCCTCAACGTAGAACAGGTCGTCCGCGTCGTCGCGAGTTACCGATCCCGTCCCCAGATCCGCTGCGGTGGCGGAATCGAGATCCGTGACGATCGACGCGCCGAGGACGTCCTTCAGGAATTCGATGTCGCTCTTGCGGGTTCGCCGGACGGCGAGGATACCCTCTTTTGCGAGGAAGTGCTGGGCCATGTCGTCGATGCCCTTCTGACAGAAGACCACGTCCGCGTCGATGTCGGCGATGTGGTCGACTTTCTCGCGGAGCTGTTTTTCCTCCTGCTCGAGGAACTGCTGGAGCTGGTCGGGGCTGTCGACGGAGACCGTCGTGTCGGTCTCTGTCTCCTCGACTTCGATGGCCTCGTTGAGCAGCAGGACGTCCGCGTCCTCGACCGAGTCGGGCATGTTCTCGTGGACCGGGTCTTTGTCGACCACGGCCCCGGAGAGCAGTTCGCTCTCGCTGACCTGCCGACCGGTCTGGGTTTCAATCTCGATGTCGTTCAGGTCCACGACCGTGGAGCCGTCCTCGGCGTCGATGGACACGGTCTGGAGGGCCTGGTAGATGAGATCCGAGAGGAGATCCTTGTCGAGTTCGGCCCCTTTGCCGGTCATCGAGGTTTCGGCGACGCTCCGTACGAGACCCTCGTCGTCGGGATCGACGGAGATGGAAATCGCATCGACTTCCTCGCGTGCCTTCTCGGCGGCCAGGTTGTACCCCTGGATAACGGCGGTCGCGTGGATGTCCTGTTCGAGAAGGTCCTGGGCTTCTTTCAGGAGCTCGCCGGCCACGGCGACGGCGGTCGTGGTCCCGTCTCCGGCTTCGTCCTCCTGTGTCTCGGCGACCTCGACGATCATTTCGGCGGTCGGGTCGTCGATGTCCATCTCCTGGAGGATGGTGACGCCATCGTTCGTGATGGTGACATCGCCCATCGAGGAGACGAGCATCTTGTCCATCCCCTTCGGCCCCAGTGTCGTCCGGACGGAATCGGCGACGGCGCGCGCGGCCGAAATGTTGTGCTCCTGTGCGTCCTTGTCTTTCATCCGCTGGGCGTCCTCTCCCATGATGATCATGGGTTGGCCCTGCATTCGTCGCTCTGCCATAGTCAAGCGGCGATTGTTTGTCCTTCTATATAAGGATTCGGCATTAGGGGTGAAAGTGTGAGTAAAAATCACATGGTGAATCGTCCGACAGCAATCGAAACGGTACCCTCGGGGAAAGAACGGGCGTCGAAAACGCCGGGACTGGGATTTGAACCCAGAACCCCTAACGGGGACACGCTTTCCAGGCGTGCGCTTTGCCATTCGGCCATCCCGGCCCATCCGGTGCTTACCGACTCCGCGAATTAAACCTGTCTTTTCTGTGCCAGCCGCCCCTCGACGAGATAGCCCAGTCCGGCAGTCACGGCAAAGACGCCGATGGCGATGGGAAAAAGTCTCGTGAGCCCGAGGTCCAGTTCGGCGAAGAGCCGAGTCGTCTGGGCGAGCACCAGGAACGTGAGTCCGCCAGCGAGCCCCCAGAGCAGACTCAATTTAGTCCGGTCGTCCATGTATCCCGCGATTAGGTTACTGTGCTGCGATCGCTTCGATTTCGATTTTGGCGCCCTTTGGCACTTCGCTTACTTCGAAGGCGCTTCGAGCCGGCGGATTGTCCTGGAAGTACTCTTCGTAGGTTGCGTTCATCGCATCGAACTCCTCGATGTCGGCCATGAGGACGGTGACCTTGAGCACGTCCTGCATCGTCAGGCCCTCCTCTTCGAGGATGGCTTTGACGTTCTCCAGGGCCTGGCGGGTCTGGACTTCGATGGGCTCGTCGTCGAGTAACTCGCCCTCGACAGTCAGGGGGAGTTGTCCCGCGGTGAACAGGAGAGTACCATTCGTGGTCGCTTGACTGTATGCGCCGACTGCGGCGGGGGCTTCGGGGGTATCGATAATTCGTTTCATGATTCCACAGTCTCGGTGGGGGGTCATAAATGCAGGCAAAACAGTTCCTGGTGCGATCCGTTTGGGCCTCGTCTACGTGCGGACCTCGACCTGAAACCCGGCGTCCCGGAGTTCCTCGAGGATCTGCTCGACGTGCTTGTGGCCCCGAGTTTCGAGGTCGAATTCGATCTCCGTGGCGTCGATGGCAAAGGACTGGCGGGCCCGGTCGTGGTTGATCTCGTAGATGTTGGCCCCGGAGTCCGCGACGATGTTGAGGAAGTCCCGGAGGGCCCCGGGCCGGTCTTTCATGACCGACCGGATTTTCGCGAAGCGTCCGCGATCGGCCAGCCCGCGACTGAGAACCGTCGTGAGGAGGTTGAGATCGATATTCCCGCCGCTGAGTACCGGAACGATGGTCTCTCCCTCCGCGAACTCGAACTTCTCCTCGATGAGCGCCGCGAGCGAAACGGCCCCGGCGCCCTCGACGAGGGTCTTCGCCCGCTCGAGGAGCAAGGTCATCGCCGAGGCGATCTCGCTGTCGTCGACGACCACGATCTCGTCGACCCGCTCATCGATGATGGGGAGGGTGTTCTCGCCCACCGCGCCGGTCGCGATGCCGTCGGCGATTGTGTCCACGGAATCGAGTTCGTTCGTCGCCTCCTTCGTGAGCGAATTCGCCACGGTCGCCGCCCCCTCGGCCTGGACGCCGACGACCCGGGTGTCCGGCTTTTTTGCCTTGAGCGCGGTCGCGATCCCGCTGATCAATCCGCCCCCGCCGATCGGCACCACGACGGTTTCGACCTCGGGGCAGTCCTCGAGGATCTCCAAGCCGATCGTCCCCTGGCCGGCCTGGACTTCCTGGTCCTCGTAGGCGTGGACGTAGGTCCGTCCGGTCTCTGCGGCCAGCTCGTGGGCCCGGGCCTGGGCGTCGGCGTAATCCTCGCCGTGCAGTTCGATCTCGGCACCGTAACTCCGGGTCGCGTTGATCTTCGAGATCGGCGCGAACTCCGGCATGATGATAAACGCGTCTACGTCGCTTCGCTGGGCAGCCAGGGCGACTCCCTGGGCGTGGTTCCCCGCGCTCGCGGTGATGACTCCGGCCTCCCGCTCCGCGTCCGAAAGCGTTCTGATTCGATTCGTCGCGCCGCGGATTTTGAACGAGCCCGTCCGCTGGTTGTTCTCGAATTTCAACTGTACGTCCGCGCCCGTCATCCGCGAGAAAGTCCGCTGAGACTCGAGGGCGGTCTCCAAGGCCACGTCGGAGACGCGCTCTTGGGCAGCCTCGATTTCGGAGAGACTGAGCATACGTCCGCTAAGCAACAGGGGTTGTTAACGGTTTGTGATGGGACCGAGATAGTGAGGGGGACGACCTATTGAGGAAGGAGGACGATCTGTTGGGGAAAGGGGGAGGATCTACCGGGGAAGGGAACGGTCCGCCGAAGAAGGGAACGGTGGGAACGTGTGACCCGCAACTGGTCTAACACACGGGGGGATTATAATTCATTCCCATGCATGGTGAAAGTGAAACACGGCGGTTTACGGGCGTATCAGGGCCTGAAACCCGATTGTCTGACGGCTGTCATTCGCCCGAAAGCCGGCCGATTTTGCCCATACTCACCGCTCATCGAGTGGGACGAACTCCCGGTTTTCCGGACCGATGTACCGGCCCCGCGGACGGATGAGTTTATTGTCCGCCTGGTACTCCAGCACGTGGCCGATCCACCCGGTCGAGCGGCTCATCGCAAAGATGGCCGTAAACATATCGAGTGGGATGCCGAGCTGGTAGTAGATGGCCCCTGAGTAGAAATCGACGTTGGGGGCGACGCCGCGCTCGGGGAGCCCGATCTCCTCTGTGAGGTGGGTTTCGATGTCCTCGAGGTAGTCGAGCCAGTGACAGTCTTCGGTCTGCTCGGAGAGCCGCCGGAGGTCCGATTCCAGAATCTCGGCCCGCGGGTCGAGCACGTCGTAGACCCGGTGTCCCCAGCCGGGGACCCGCTCGCCGGAGTCGAGAAGGGCTTCGGTCCACTTGGTGGCCGAAAGCGGCCCCTCGTCGATTTCGAGGAGTGCGGACATGACTTCCTGGTTTGCGCCGCCGTGGAGCGGCCCGGAGAGTGCGGCGACCGCAGCCGTGCCGCTGTTGTAGACGTCAGCGAGCGTGGAGCCGACGACCATGGCAGTGAAGGTCGAGGCGTTGAGCCCGTGGTCGGCGTGGAGGGTGAGCGCCGTATCGAAGACCTCCGCGTGAAGCGGGTCGGGCTCCGTTCCGGTCAGCATGTAGAGGAAGTTCGCCGCGAGCGAGAGGTCCGTTCGTGGCTCGACTGGCTGCTTGTCGTTGCGCAGCCGGTCGAACGCGGCGAGTACGGTCGGGAATTTCGCGGAGATCTGCCGGCCCATCCGCCGGGCGGCGTCGAGGTCGGTTGGGTCCGCGCCCGTCACGGGGTCCTCCGCCGAGAGCATCGACACCGAGGAGCGGAGGGCCGAGATCGGCCGTTCGCCTGACTCGGCGAGCAGCTCCAGCTGGTCGTAAATCCCCGGACCGACCGCTCGGGCCTCTCGCATTTTGGATTCGAACGTATCGAGTTCCGCCGCAGTCGGCAGATCCTCGTTCCAGAGGAGATAGAGCACCTCCTCGTAGGTCGTCTCCGACGCCAACACGTCTATCGGATAGCCCCGGTAGGAGAGTTCGCCCCGCTTTCCGTCGATGTCGCTGAGGGCGGACTCTGCGACTAGGACCCCCTCGAGGCCCTTTTTGAGCTCGTCCGTCATGGATGACGTTACCTTGCGCGAT
>CAZJZA010000140.1:0-4958 GCA_964550355.1 uncultured Halobacteriales archaeon | reverse complement strand
CTCCAGTCCGCCGGAGAGCGCCTCGCTGAGACCTACGAGCACATCGAAGAAAACGATACGGGCGAGGCCGTCGAGAAGTGGCAGGACACCATCGATTACGTCGCCCGGGCGGCGGACACCGCGAGCCGAAAGATGCTCAGAAAGCTGGAAAACACCGTCTACGAGCGGGTGATGACCCAGGTCGCCCCCTACTACTTCGACAACGAGTTGATCAGCGCGAACATCCAGCGGGTCCGCTCACAGGACGAGTTCGTCTTCGAGGTCAACGTCAACGACGAGGACCTGAAAGACGAGGTCGCAGAGCACCTCCACTCCTTCGAGGACGTCGATCGCTGGCACGTCGACACCGAGAAAGACGTCGAAACAGCCGAGGCGGTCGAAGGAGTCGAGGTCCCGGAAGGAACAGACACCACCGACGACGCCGCGCCGGATTCCCAGACGAATTGACGGGATCGAATGTGTCCGCAACACCCGGATTCGACCCGGCAAGCACTTAACGGGGCCACGTTCATCCGAAGGTGATGAGCGTCGGAGCCATCGCGACGCTGTTGGTCGCGAGCCTGGCGAGTCTTTTCATGGCCTGGGCGATCGGAGCCGGATCGAGTGGTTCGACCCCATTTGCCCCCGCCGTCGGGGCGAACGCCATCTCAGTCATGCGGGCCGGGTTCCTCGTCGGAATTCTCGGGTTTGCCGGTGCCGTACTCCAGGGCGCAAACGTCTCCGAGACTGTGGGGACGGGCCTGATCGGGGGCGTGACGTTGACGCCCCCCGCCGTCGTCACGATTTTAACCATCGCCGCCACGCTCGTCGCGGTCGGAGTGTTCGCGGGCTATCCAATCGCGACCGCCTTCACGGTGACCGGGGCGGTGGTCGGGGTCGGACTGGCCCTCGGCGGGGACCCGGCCTGGGCCGCCTACCGGGAGATCGTCGCGCTCTGGGTCGCGGTTCCGTTCGTCGGCGGCGGTGTCGCCTACGTCACGGCGAAACTACTTCGGTCGGTCGACCGCGACCGCCAGATGATCGCCCTTCTCGGTGGGCTCGTGGGCGTGGTCATCGCGAACATTCGATTCGACGTGCTCGGAAACGAGGGGGCCCGGTCGATTGCGCAGGTGGTCGGCGATTCCGTCGGAGAGCCATCCGCGATCGCCCTCGTCCTGGCATCGGTCGGGATGGGTGTAATCGTGGCAGTCCTTCTCTGGTGGGACATCGGTCAGGACGCGGTCAGGGGCATGCGACACTTCCTGATCGCGATGGGTGGGCTCGTCGCCTTCTCGGCCGGGGGAAGTCAGGTCGGGCTCGCCGTCGGCCCCCTGATTCCGCTCGTGGGTGAGGCGATTCCGCTCTCTGCGATCCTCCTCGGGGGCGGCATCGGGTTGCTCGTCGGTTCCTGGACCGGGGCCACGCGGATGATCAAGGCAATCGCCCGGGACTACTCTTCGCTCGGCCCGCGGCGATCGATTTCTGCACTCATTCCAGCCTTCGTGCTGGCCCAAATTGCCGTGTTTCTCGGCGTGCCGGTCTCGTTTAACGAAATCGTGGTGAGTGCAATCATGGGCAGCGGCCTGGCAGTGGAGGGCCGGGATGGGGTGAGCGTTGCCAAAATGGGGTACACCGTGCTGGCGTGGGTCGGTTCGCTCCTCTTCGCGCTCGTCGTCGGCTACGGCGGGTTCCGGTTCGTCACCCTCCTCTTCTAAACAGATCCAGGGTCTCCGCGCTACAGTTCCTCGACGCCCCCTCCCTCGAGATCCGGCGGGCCCTCCTCCTCGTGCTTTCTGACTTGCGCCTTCATGATCCGGGTGTCCTCGACCTGTTCGGCCCGTAACTCGATGTTCTCATAGGTGAAGACCTCGCCCTCCTCGACCAGCCGGCCCGCCCGGTTGAAAATGAAGCCGGCGATCGTCTCGAATTCCTCGCCCTCGGGGAGGTCGATATCGAGCGCGTCGTTTACCTCCTCGATGTTGACCTCGCCACGGACCAGGACGGTACGCTCGTCGACTCGATCGACGGGCCGCTCCTCCTCGCCCTCGAGAATCTCTCCGACGATCTCCTCGATGATGTCCTCGGTCGTGATTAGCCCCTCCGTGGTGCCGAACTCGTCGATGACGATGACCATGCCGACCCGCTCTTCTTGCATCTCCTGGAGCAGTTCGTCGACGTTCTTCGATTCGGGGACGTGAAGAGTCGGTTCGATGAGGTCACGGAGGGTGGCCTCGCCGTTCTCGCTATAGAGGTGTTCCCGGACCAGATCGCGCAACCGGACGATCCCGATGACGGTATCCAGATCCGACTCGTAGACCGGCACTCGCTCGTGGCCGCTCTGAGTACAGGTCTGGATCGCCGTCTCGATCGGGTCCTCGGCGTCGACCGCCGTGACATCCAGTCGGGGGGTCATGACCTCCTTGGCGATCGTGTTGTTAAAGCGGAAGATGCGCTGGAGCATTTCCCGTTCGTCGGGCCCAATAACCCCCTCGCGCTCGCCGGTCTTGATGAGGTTCTGGATCTCGTCGCGGGTCACATAGGAGGTCTCGATGGCCGCGTGGCCGCCGGTGACGCCGATAACGAGGCGTGAAAGGTAATCGAAGAGGACGACGAGTGGATAGAGCAACCGCTCGGTAAACGCAAGGGGACGGGACACCTGGAGGGCCCAGGATTCGGTGTGTTCGACCGCGTAAGACTTGGGGGCGATCTCGCCGAACAGCAGGACGAGCGCGGTGATGCCGAACGTGGCCGCGAAGACGGCCTGTCCCTGGGTGAGATAATACCCGAGCAGGGCCGTCGCGATCGAAGACATCGCGATATTGACCAGATTGTTCCCCACCAGGATCGTGACGAGGAGGCGGTGGGGGTCGGATTTGAGTTCCTTGATGACTTCCGAGTTCGAGATCCCTTCCTCGTAGAGGGCGTCGATCCGGTGGCGGGCCAGGGAGAACATCGCAATCTCCGAAGAGGAGAAAAACCCGGAGATAGCGACGAGCAGGACGATCACGGCAACGCCAAATACGGTCCAGGTAGTCGGGGAGGCCGCGATGCCGAGCCCAGCGGTCATGGCAGGAACAGTGCCCATTAACACCCGAAGTTCCGGGCCCGTTGCCTAAAGCGTTTCTTCAGGGCCTCGAACGCCTTCGGCGTGGAAAACTGGATAAGTCGGCCGGACTCGGCAGGGTTTTCCACGCCCATCCCCGAAACCGGGGTATGACACAGGCGGTACCCGAGGAGCCCGCGTCCGTCGACGCGGACCTCACGCTGTATCGATTACAGGGCTGCCCGTTTTGCGAGCGGGTCGTCCGGACGTTGGATGAGTTAGACGTGAACTATCATTCCCGATTCATCGAGGCGATGCACGCAGATCGCGATGTCATAAAACGGCTCTCCGGAAGCCGGGAGGTTCCAGTGATCGTCGATCACAACACGGGCGTGACGATGGGTGAGAGCGCACAGATCGTGAAATATCTCTACAACACCTACCGCAATCGGGGGGCCGGGAAATGAGACGAAAAGTCGTCGAACTCGAGCCGACCGATCACGTCACAAAAGGCGAGACGGCCCCGGATTTCACTCGCCCGCTCGTGAATTCGGAGTTCTGGGAAGACGTCGCCCTCTCCGATCTGCTCGGAGCCGGCCCCGTCTTGCTCCTGTTCCATCCCATGGACGGATCCTTCCCAACCACCTACGTCTATAACGAACTCACGGACCGCTCGATCCTCGAGTCCGCGGCCCAGGTGGTCGGGCTCACGATTTCGACGCCCTACGATCACGCCCGGACGATCGAGGAGCGGGGGATCGAGTCGATCCGTGGCCTGTATTCGGACCCGAAAAACGAGGTCGCCGCCGAATACGGCGTCACCCACGAACTCGACGGTATGGAAGGGATCGAGGAGCCACGACTCGCTCTCTTTCTCATCGAACCCGACCGCACCGTCTCCTTTGCCTGGGTGGCCGAGGCGTGGCCTGAGTTCCCGGATTACGACGGCCTCGAAGACGCGCTCGACGATCTGTAGGGCCGGAGCGTGCTGAGTGCCTGGCGATCGGCTAACCCGTCGGTACGTTTAAGATGTCATTCTCCGAACTGGTTCCCATGAACGGGAAGGTGCTCGCGCAGTACGGACTCCCGATCGTCATCATCGCGCCGCTGGTAATCGCCCTCGTATTGGCCCTGAGCGGGTTCGATTCAATCGCCGGATTCCCCGTGTTCGATGCGGGCGACTTCAGTCTGGGTCTGCTCTCGGCTGGAAACTTCAGCGTCGGTATCTTCTCGGTGGGCACGTTTTCGGTCGGAATCTTTGCGGCCGGAATCTTCGCCGTCGGAATATTTTCGATCGGCATCTTTTCGATCGGGTTCGTCGCCATCGGGGTTTACGCACTCGCGAGGTACAAAGAGGAGCCCTCGTCGGATCGGGACTCGGGCCTCTGAGAAAACCCGGGTCGGGCTCCGACGGAGCATATTTCCCGCCCGGCCCCCACACCGACGATATGGCTGATTCGGCCACAGGGGTAGACGACGAGGCCATTTCGCGAGCCGCGACCGCGATCCGTCGCGGGGAGCTGGTCGTCTACCCGACCGAGACGGTCTACGGACTGGGCGCCGACGCACTCGATCCCGAGGCAGTCGCCCGGGTGTTCGAGGCGAAGGGCCGGGGTCGGGACGATCCCATCTCTCTCGCCGTTCCCACGCCCGAGGCGGCCCTCGAATACGTCTCGGTGAGCGAGCGAGCGAGAGCGTTTATGGACGAATTTCTGCCGGGCCCGGTCACGGTCGTCGTGGCAAAGCAAGCGGTCGTCCCGGACGTGCTCACCGCTGGCGGCGACCGGGTCGGCATTCGCGTGCCGGAACACGCGGTCGCCCGGGCGCTCCTCCGGGCCGTCGCACCGCTCACCGCGACCAGCGCGAACGTGAGTGGCCGCCCGAGCGTGACCGATCCCGCCGACCTCGACCCCGAGATCGAGGCGGCCGCGGCGGG
>CAZJZA010000139.1:0-4969 GCA_964550355.1 uncultured Halobacteriales archaeon | reverse complement strand
AGATTCACGGGGCTCACGGGTATCTCATCCACGAGTTCCTCTCGCCGGTGACGAACGAGCGGACTGACGCCTACGGTGGAGATTTCGCCGGCCGGACCCGGTTCGTCCGGGAGCTCTACGAGGCCGTGCGAAACGCCGTGGGGGAGTCCGTACCGGTCTTCCTGCGGGTCTCGGGGACGGACTGGCTCCCGGATCGGCCGTCCTGGTCGATCGAGGACACCGTGCAGTTGGCGTCCGACCTGGCGGAGGCCGGGCTCGACCTCCTCGACGTGAGCAGCGCCGGGATCCACCCCGACCAGCAGATCTCCTATGCGGGGCCAAACTACCAGCTCCCGCTCGGCGAGCAGGTCCGCGAGGAGACCGACATTCCGGCGGTCGGGACGGTCGGACAGATCAGGACGCCCGAGCAGGCAGAGGCCCTGGTCCGGAACGGGCGAGCCGACGTCGCAATCGTGGGCCGGAAGTTCCTCGAAGACCCGTATTTCCCGCTCAGGGCGGCCCAATCGCTTTACGACGCGGAGCCGAATATCCCCGTTCAATACCGGCGGGGGTTCTAGTCTCGGGAACGTTTATGGAGCCGCCACGCGGGCATACAACAAAGCATGCAGCAGTATCTCGACCTCGTCGAACGGGTGCTCCACACGGGGACCTACGAGGAGAACCGGACGGGCGTCGACACGCTCGCCGGCTTCTCTCATCACTACACGGTCGACCTGACGAAAGGATTCCCGCTGCTCACCACCAAGGACCTCTCGGGCGCGCGCTGGAACTCGCTGGTGCACGAACTGGTCTGGTACCTCGCGGGCGAGGAACATATCCGCAACCTCCGGGAGGAGACCGGAATTTGGGACGCCTGGGCCGACGAGGAGGGCCACCTCGACACCGCCTACGGCCGCTTCTGGCGGCGGTATCCAGTTCCCGACGAGGACGCCCGCCTCCCCGGGGAGTCCTGGCCCGGTCCCGACAGCCCATATCTGAACGACGAGGGGACGTTCGATCAGATCGCCTACGTCCTCGACGGCCTGGAGAACAATCCGGAGAGCCGCCGATTGGTCGTCAACGCCTGGCATCCCGCGAACGCGGCGGATTCGACGCTCCCGCCCTGTCATTACACCTTCGTCTTCTCCGTCCAAGATGGACGACTGAACACGCACCTCCAGCAGCGCTCCGGCGACATCGCCCTCGGTATCCCCTTCAACATCGCCTCTTACGCGTTGCTCACCCACACCGTCGCCCAACAGGTCGGCCTGCCCGTCGGCGAGTTCGGGCATAGCGTCGTCGACGCCCACATCTATCTCGGAAAAGGCGATCGTGGCGAGTGGTACGAGGACGCCCTGCCGGAACTCCGCGAGCGCCTCGCGGGGGTCGAGGAACCGGCGGACTACGATGCCGTTCGGGAGTGGATCGAGGATTCGGCGCCACCGGACCCCGAGGGCTACGATCACGTGCCGAACTTGCTCACCCAATTGACCCGATCGCCCCGGGAGCGCCCATCGATCGAGGTCGCAGCGCGGTCGCTTTCGGAACTCGAGGCCGAGGACGTCACGTTGCGGGACTACGATCCCGCACCGGGGCTCGATTTCGCCGTGGCAGAATGAAGCTCGCCATCGTCGTCGCGGTCGCGGAAAACGGCGTGATCGGCGACGAGGGCGGGATGCCGTGGTACTACCCCAAAGACCTCGCTCACTTCAAGGACCTCACCATGGGCCACCCGGTGATTCTGGGCCGCCGGACGTTCGAGTCGATCACCGAGCGACTCGGTGAGCCACTCCCCGGCCGCCTGAACGTCGTGCTCTCGACGCGGGATCTCGACCTTCCAGAGGGAGCCGTCCAGGCCGAGAGCATCGACGAAGCCGTCGAAATCGCGGCGGAGACGGGGTCTGCGGTGGGTTACGTGGTGGGCGGTGCGTCGGTCTACGAGCAGGTGCTTCCCCGGGCCGATCGGGTACATCTGACCGAGATCCCGGAGTCGCCACCCGGCGACACCCGCTTTCCCGACTGGGACCGTTCGGATTGGGAGCTGGTCGAACGAGAATCGAGCGGGAATCTGACCTTTCTCACGTACGAACGAGCGGATACCTGAGGATCGTAGACCTGATTTATTCACGCACGAACGAGCGGATACTTGACGTTTCTTCACGCCCGAACGAGCGGAAAATTGACGGTGACAGGTGAAAGGGGATGGAAATCACCGACAGGTGGGACTGCTCGGTGAGTGAGAGAAAACCGCACTTCGATCGGCCGACTTACTCGGAGACGGTGATCGCGTCGACCGGGCAGGCTTCAGCGCCTTCACGGGCGCGGTCGACGTCACCGTCTTCGACTGTTTCCATCCCCTCGACGACGTAGGCGAAGCCGTCGTCGCCCATCTCGAAGATGTCGGGATGCATCGATGCACAAACCTGGTCGCCAATACAGAGATCCTGATCGATTTCAACTGTCGCCATGATGGTAGTACCCAACTTTCGGGTAGTGACTACTCTTATATAAGACGCCCTATCTCTCGGGCGACGTGGGTGTGAAAATCACACAAACTGGGCCCGAGAGCGGCCCCCTCTGTCTCGAACGAGCGATAGCACTGGTGCATCGATTGGGGCACGTTTCACGTGCTTCGAAAGAGCAGTGTTACCTATCGCGAATGTGGGATTTCTCACCCCGCTCGAACGGAATCTGAAAAACGGAGTTTTGACCAGCCAAATCGCCCTGCGGGGTCCGCTGAAGTGGAGCGGCTTCGGGGGTTCGTTTCGTGGTCATCAAATCGTCGAACCGCCTGTTTCACACCGTTTTGTTCGCCGGTGGGACCGATGTCGATCCCAAACTCGGCACAAAAACGCCCGACTCCGTCGGGAAACATTCAAAAAACGAGTGTAATGAAATTCGGCCGGGTGGCCCGGCCGGGTACTGATTATCGCAGAAAGTGCACAAAACGTTCACTATCTCCAGTTGAAACAAGGGGGTGTTCGCCGGACGGGGGCGAGTCCGTGCGCTGACGGGTAGTTGGCAGTAAAATGTCGGTTCGGTACGGGACCATCGATCCGCAGTGACAATGGTTTTGGACTCCGTCTCTCCTAAGCCCGCTATGGACCGATTCAGCCGGTTCCGTTCGTCGCGTCTCCCGGAGCCGGCGCTCGCAGTCCTCGTCTCCGGGATCGCGAGTATGGGCCTGGAAATCCTCGCGGGGCGGATGGTCGCCCCCGAGTTTGGGAGTTCGATCTACACCTGGGGGAGCATTATCGGGGTCTTTCTCACCGCACTGAGTCTGGGCTATGTCAGGGGCGGAAGGCGTGCCTCACAGCACGCACGCGTTTCCACGCTCCAGACCCTGCTTCTCTGGACGACGGTCTACGTCGCCTTCCTCCTTTTCGCCGGGGAATTCCTGATCCGGCAAAGCGGTACGCTTCCGATACCGGCCCGGTATAGTTCGCTGGTCCCGGTCACGGTCCTGTTCGGCCCGCCGACCTATCTCCTCGGGTTCATTAGCCCGTACGCCGCCGAACTCTCGACGGCGGAGAGTACGGGGGAAGCCTCCGGACGGGTCTATGCGATTGGAACCATCGGGAGCATCGTGGGCGCGTTCGGGACCACCTACGTCTTGATCCCGACGCTGTCGATCGATTCGATTGGCCTGTTATTCGGCGCGCTTCTCCTGCTCACGGCCGCTCGTCTGGTCTGGCCCCAGCCCTCGCTGCAGAATGCGCTTCGAATCGTCGTCGTCGCGGCACTCCTCGTCGGGGCGGTCGTCGCCCCCTCCTTCGGCGTCGCGCTGTCCGGAAACACGGTCTATGAGACCCAGACCGCCTATCAGGAGCTCCGTGTCGCCGATCAAGACGGCGTTCGAACCCTCTACCTCGATGGCGTCTCTCACAGCGCGCTGGATCTCTCAGACCCCGACCGGCACGTCTTCACGTACACGCGATACTTTCATCTCCCCTTGCTCTACACCGAGGACGTGGAAAACGTCCTCTTCGTCGGCGGTGGCGGGTTCACCGGGCCGAAAATCTTTGCCGACCGGTACGACGTGAACGTGGACGTGGTGGAGATTGATCCGGCGGTGGTCAGTGCCGCACGGGAGTACTTCGGGCTCGAAACCGGACCGAACCTCACGGTCCACACGATGGACGGCCGCCAGTACCTTCGCGAGACCGACACGGAGTACGACGTCATCATTCTGGATGCCTATCGGCGGGATACGGTCCCGTTCCACCTCACGACGACCGAGTTCTTCGATCTCGCCGGCGACAAACTCGACTCGGACGGGGTGTTGCTCGCAAACGTCATCTCGGCCCCCGCTGGACCGGGTTCAGCGTTCTTCCGGGCGGAGTACCAGACGATGGAGACGAGGTTTGCCGAGGTCACGGCCTTCCGGACCGCCGGATCGGGGGTCGTGCAGAACATCGAGATCGTGGCGAGCAAACAATCTCACTCACTCGATACGGCCGACCTTCGAAATCGGGCGGCCACGCGGTCGGTCGGCTACGAACCCGACGACGCGATCGATCGCCGGATCGAGTCGGTCCGGACCGACGACGTTCCGGTCCTCCGCGCCAACGACGCCCCGGTCGACGCCCTTCTCGATCCGATGCTCGGACAGCGGTACGTGGTCGAATCCGGGTCGTCCGGTCTGCCGACAAATACGTCCCAATCGACAGCCACTCCCTGATCAACCTCTCGATCACAACGCGAATCGCCACGCCCTCCCGTCGATCCCGCCGGCGAGGATTTTTATTCACACCCACCTACCACTTCTCCATGGACTCGCGCATATCCGGGTTTTACAAACTCCCGGTCGGAGAGCGGCGGGAGACGATCGCCGGCCTGGCCGATCTCTCAAAAGAGGCGACAGACGCAATCGGCGGGACGGGCCTGACCGAGGAGCTCGCGGACACCGTAAGCGAGAACGTCATCGGGACGCTCGAGTACCCTCTCTCGGTGGCGACGAATTTCCGGGTCGATGGCGAGGACAAACTCG
>CAZJZA010000138.1:0-5017 GCA_964550355.1 uncultured Halobacteriales archaeon | reverse complement strand
GCAGAGGGGAACGACGAGCAACCGGAGGAGCATCCACAGAGCGGCATCGCGGAGACTCTCGAAACCATGGAGGGTGGGACCGAGAGCGAGGAGGAGGTATCGGAAACGGTGGATGTGATACCCGGCCCGGCGGAATCATCGGCGGACGACTCGGATGACTCGAAGGATGGGGGGTCGTTTCTGTCACGACTCTTCGGCGGCTTGTTCGGCTGAGACTTCACTCGGCCTGTTCTGCGAAGACCCGGTTACATCGATTCGGGGGCAGCGATCCCGAGCACCGAGAGGGCGTTCGCGAGCGTGTTGCGTGCCGCGACGACCAGCGCGAGTCGGGCCGCAGACACGTCCTGATCGACGTCCGAGCCGAGCACCGGACACTCCCGGTAGAAGACGTTGACGGCGTCGGCCAGATCCCGGGCGTACGTCGCGATCGCGTGGGGTTCGAGATCAGTGGCACTGTCCTCGATCCGGGCCGGGTAGGCGGCTATCGCCTCCAGTAATTCTCGTTCGGGCTCGGTTTCGAGCAGTTCGGGGGCGAGGGATTCGGCCACGACACCCGTTGCCTCGTCGATGATCCCACAGGTACGGGCGTGAGCGTACTGCACGTACGGGGCGCTTTGCCCCTCGAAGTCGAGCGCGTCGTCCCACTTGAACGTGATTGGCTTGCTGGGCTGTTTCGAGACGATGTCGTAGCGAACGGCCCCGATGCCGACCTGTTCGGCGATACGCTCGATGTCCGCCCCGGTGAGATTGTCATCCCGGATCCGATCGCCCATACGCGACTCCACGGCCTCCCGAGCCCGCTCTGTCGCCTCGTCGAGGAGATCATCGAGGTCGACGCCTGTTCCGGCACGGGTGCTCATCTTCCCGGTGGGCAGGTTCACGTAGGAGTAGATCACGTCGGTGAGGCGGTCCGGGTCGTTCCCCAACAGGTCGAGTGCGGCTTTGAGTTGTCTGGCCTGGAGTTTGTGGTCCTCGCCGAGGACGGTCACCGCGCGGTCGTAGTGCTCGAACTTCCACTCGTGATGGGCCATATCGCGGGTCGTGTAGAGACTGGTTCCATCAGAACGCATGAATACGAGATCCTTCTCGAATCCCCGATCTGCGAGGTCCAGGTGCCAGGCCCCTTCGTCCTCGTAGGCGAGGCCGCTTTCCTCGAGCCGTCGAGCCACGGCTTCCGTACTGCCGTCCTTCATGAACCGGGATTCTTTGACGAACTCGTCGAAGGTCGCGGGGAGCCGTTCGAGACACCGTTGCATCCCGGCCAGGACCGTGTCGACCACCTCGCCGACCCGCTCGTAGGCTTGCTCCTCGCCCGCTTCGAGTCCCTGCATGATGGACTGGATCTCCTCCTCGGCCGCCTCGACGGCTTCCTCCGGTCCTTCTTCGAGGAACGAATTTCCCTTTCGGTAGTACCGGACCATCTCGTATTCGGGGCTTTCTCGCTCCGGTTCGGGCAGGTCGCTCTCGTCGAAGGTTTCGTATGCCCAGGTGAACACGGCGATCTGTCGGCCCGCGTCATTCACGTAGTAGTGGGTGTCGACGTCGTAGCCGGCGGCTGCCATGATCCGGGCGATGGCGTCCCCGAGAATGGGGTTGCGCGCTCGCCCGACGTGGACCGGCCCGGTGGGATTTGCGCTCGTGTGTTCCACGACGACCGACTCGCCCCGGTCGGGCAACTGGCCGTAGTCGCCTGACTGGGCGGCCTCCAGTGTGTCGGCGTAGTAGGCCGCATCGGGGTGGAAGTTCACGTACGGTCCCTGGGTCTCGACGCTGCCGACGTAGGTGAGTGATTCCGGATCGATCTCGCCGGCGATGTCGGCGGCGACTTCGGGCGGGGCCGCCTCGGCGGGACCGGCCAGCCGGAACGACACGCTCGAGGCCAGGACCGCGGGCATATCAGCCGGTGGGGTTTCGATCCCGAGATCCTCGCCCGGGAGATCGAGGGCCCAGAGCGCGCCGGCGAGGGCTGACTCGACCTCCTCGCGAAAGTCCAACAACATACGCGTTGGGTGTCGGCCACGGCCTATAGGGGTTCTGCATGCCGTCCGGGCGCTCGCCGGGAGCACCATTCTTTTGCCCGTTCACCGCCAAGCGCGGCCGATGACCCAGCAGGTCGCGGGCCCCAACTACCACACGATCGGTCACACGGCCGTCCAGACCTGCGGGTGGACGAAAAACGCGCTCCGCGGCGAAGGCACCTGTTACAAACACCGCTTTTACGGCATCCAGTCCCACCGCTGTGTCCAGATGACCCCCGTCATCCGCTGTAACGAGCGCTGTGTCTTTTGCTGGCGGGATCACGCCGGGCACACCTATGAACTCGAGGGCGTGGACTGGCAAGACCCCGAGGCCGTCGTCGATGCCTCTATCGAACTCCAACGGGAACTCCTCGCGGGATTCGGCGGCAACGACGACGTCCCCGACCGGCGACTCGAAGAGGCAAACGACCCCAAACACGTCGCCATCAGCCTCGACGGCGAACCGACCCTCTACCCCCACCTGCCCGAGTTAATCGAAGCCTACCACGATCGGGAGTTCACCACCTTTCTGGTGAGCAACGGCACGCGGCCCGAGGTACTCCGAGAGGCGTCCCCGACCCAACTGTACGTCAGCCTCGACGCTCCGGACCGTGAGACCTATGACTCGGTGGTGAGACCCCGCGAGGAGACCGCCTGGGACGACCTCATGGATTCACTCGACGTGCTCGGAAATCACGAGAGCCGGACGACCATTCGGACGACCCTCGTCGCGGGCGAAAACATGCAGGACCCGGCGGGCTACGCGGATCGATACACGCAGGCGGATCCCGACTTCATCGAGATCAAGGGCTACATGCACGTCGGCTCCTCCCGGGACCGCCTCGACCGAGACGCGATGCCAGACCACGAGGAGGTCGTCTTATTTGCCCGCTCCGTTCAGGACCACCTTCCCGCATACGACGTGTTCCGCGAAGCACCCCCATCGAACGTGGCCATGCTGGCCAAAGATCCCGAAACGATGGTGCCCGAACTGGCCGGCCCCCGGGAGTGAACCACCCCAGGCCGGTTTGGATATCACCTCCATCCGGTCCAAATCCCGTTCTGTCGGCCCGGGCATAACAAATTTGAGACCCTCTCCAAATTCGATATTCTTATCCGGTACACGGACCAATTTCGGGATATGGTAGTTGACGCCGGCACCCTCGCCGTCGGTTATGACGAGTTGGCCGTCCTCAAACTTCTGGCCCTTGACGGTGGCCACCGGGGGAAAATAAAAGTCTCGGGAACGGATCTCGCGGCGGAACTCGACGTTTCGACACAGACTGCGTCCCGTCGCCTCCAGGCCCTGGAGGATGCGACCTGTATCACCCGTGAGATGGTCGGCGACGGCCAGTTCGTCGAACTCACCGAGACGGGAATCGAGCTACTCAAAGGCCAATACGAGGATTATCGGGCCATTTTCGAGGCGAAAGGGACCGTGGAATTACACGGAGGGATCACGACGGGAATGGGCGAAGGGCGTCACTACGTCACGCTCCCGGGGTACAAAATCCAGTTCGAGGAGAAACTGGGATACGATCCGTATCCGGGAACGCTCAACGTCAGCCTTTCGGCCACGAGTAAGCGCGAGCGCTCCATTCTCGCCTCCCTCGAGGGCATCGACATCGCGGAGTGGGAGGACGAGGAGCGGACCTACGGCGGGGCGACCTGCTATCCGGCCACCATCGAGGCCGAGACGGGCCCCTCCTTCGAGGGTGCACACGTCATCGTGCCCGACCGAACCCACCACGATTCTGCCGAACTCGAGATCATCGCCCCGGAGCGTATCCGCGACGAACTGGGGCTGCTCGATGGCGACGAGGTGAATGTCCATGTCGAGTCAGCATAACGCCGCCCGGGCGGAGACGGCAGTCGAGCGGGCCGTCGAGGCCTTCGCCGCCGGTGAGCCCGTGTTGATTCACGACTTCGACGACCGCGAGGGGGAAGTTGACATGGTCTACCCGGCCGCGGCCGTCGATCCGCCGGCAGTCTCGCAGTTGCGAAACGACGCGGGCGGGCTGGTCTGTGTTGCGCTGGGGCCGGAGGTCGCCGACGCCTTCGAGTTACCCTTCCTGGCCGACGAGATCGACCATCCCGTCGCGGAAAGCGACCACCTGGGCTACGACGAGCGCTCCTCTTTTTCGCTCACCGTCAATCACCGGGACACGTACACGGGGATCACGGACCACGACCGGGCGTTGACCATCGGTCGATTGGGCGAGGCCGCGGCCGACCCGGATACGACTGACTTCCCCCGCGAATTCCGCTCGCCGGGACACGTCCATCTCTTGCGGGCCTCCCGATACGGCCTCTCGGACCGGAAGGGCCACACCGAGATGGCAGTCGCACTCGCGCACGAGGCCGAACTGCCGCCGGCGGCCGTGGTGTGTGAGATGCTCGATGACGAAACCGGTGAGGCCCTTTCAATTGACGATGCCCGCGCCTACGGGGACGCACACGACATTCCGTACGTCGACGGTCAGGACCTGATCGAGGCGTTTACAGACCAGTAACTTCGGCTGTTCGTTCCGCGGACTCCGCTTATGGCTTCACCAGCACTTTGAGTGCTTCGCGCTCGTGCATCGCCTCGTAGCCCTCGGGCACCCCATCTAGATCAACGGTCTTCGTGAAGATCGGCGACGGATCGAGGGTGCCGCCGAGGATGTCTCCCATGAGTTCCTCGGCGTAGTCTCGAACAGGCGCTACGCCGCCCTGGAGGGTGAGGTTGTCCCGGAACATCGACACCATGTCGATCCCTTCCTCCACGACGCCGTATGGCACCCCGACGTAGCCGATCGTTCCGCCCGGCCGGGCGACCTCGATCGCGGTGTCCATCGCCGAGGCCGCGCCGACACATTCCATGACGTGATTCGACCCGCCGTAGGTGAGTTCTTGGACGCGCTCGATAGCGGCCTCGCCCCGTTCCGAGACCGTCTCGGTCGCGCCGAATTCCGTCGCGATTTCCAGTCGGTCCTCGTGATGCCCGACGGCGATGATCC
>CAZJZA010000137.1:0-5025 GCA_964550355.1 uncultured Halobacteriales archaeon | reverse complement strand
CGACCCCTCTCTGGGGAACAAGTTTATTTTCGTCACTGGCGGGGTGATGTCGGGGCTCGGCAAGGGGATCACGGCGGCGAGTCTGGGCCGCCTGCTCGAAAACGCCGGCTTCGACGTGACCGCCGTCAAGATTGATCCCTATCTCAACGTCGATGCGGGGACGATGAACCCCTACCAGCACGGGGAGGTCTACGTCCTCAAGGACGGGGGCGAGGTCGATCTTGACCTCGGGAACTACGAGCGTTTCCTCGACATCGACATGAGCTTCGATCACAACGTCACCACGGGGAAGGTCTACCAGCACGTCATCGACCGAGAGCGGGCTGGCGACTACCTGGGCAAGACCGTTCAAATTATTCCCCACATTACCGACGACATCAAACGCCGCATTCGGGAAGCCGCCGAGGGTCACGACATCTGCATCGTCGAGGTCGGTGGCACGGTCGGGGACATCGAGGGGATGCCGTTTCTCGAAGCGCTCAGACAGTTCGTCGACGAGGAGGCAAAGGAAAACGCCCTCCTGACTCACGTCACGCTGGTGCCCTACGCTCCGAACGGGGAACAGAAGACCAAACCGACCCAGCACAGCGTGAAAGAGTTGCGTTCGATCGGCCTCCGGCCGGACATCATCGTCGGCCGGAGCGACGAACCACTCGAGGAAGCGGTCCGGGAGAAAATTGCCCTCTTCGGGGACGTTCCCACGCGTGCGGTCTTCTCGAACTACGACGTGCCGGACGTTTACGAGGTCCCGCTACTCCTCGATGAGGAGGGCATGGACGAGTACGTGATGGACAAACTGGACCTGGCCGACCGGGCGATCCCACGCGCGCATCGGAGCACGGAGTGGCGCGATCTGGTCACCCAGGAAACCGAAACCGAACTCGACATCGCCCTGGTCGGGAAATACGACCTGCGGGACGCGTACATGTCGGTCCGCGAGGCGCTGAAACACGCTGGACTCGATCAAGGCGTCGACGTGAACGTCCAGTGGGTCGAGGCCGACCGGATGGACGAAGGGGACGAAACGCGTCTCTCGGATGCCGACGGAATCGTCGTTCCCGGCGGCTTCGGCAGCCGCGGTGTCGAGGGAAAGATGAACGCGATCACGTACGCCCGAGAGAACGACGTGCCGTACCTGGGACTTTGCTTTGGTTTCCAACTCGCGGTCATCGAGTACGCTCGCAACGTTCTCGAGCTCGAAGACGCTCACTCCACGGAAATCGACGAAAAAACGCCCGACCCGGTGATCGACCTCTTGCCCGACCAGTACGATCTCGAGGACCTGGGGGGGACGATGCGGTTGGGGGCACGCGAGACGCAGATCGAGCGAGGGACACTGGCCCACGAAATTTACGACGCTGATTCGTGTACCGAGCGCCACCGCCATCGCTACGAAGTCAATCCCGAGTACATCGAGACGCTGACCGAAGGCGAGTTACACTTCTCCGGCGAGGCCGGCAACCGGATGGAGATCCTCGAACTCGCCGACCATCCGTTTTTCCTCGGGACGCAGTTCCACCCCGAGTTTCGCTCGCGGCCTACGCGGGCGAGCCCGCCATTTGTTGGCTTCCTGGAGACGATCTTGGAACTGGAAAAACCGGCCCAGGAGGTGGCCTGAGATGGTGAACGTCGATTCCTTCATCGAGGAAGCCATCGAGGAGATCGATACCCAACTGGGAGATCAGACGGCGATTATCGCCCTCTCGGGGGGCGTCGACTCCTCGACGGCGGCCGCACTTGCGTACGAAGCCGTCGGCGAACAACTCGTCCCGGTCTACGTCGACACGGGCCTGATGCGAAAGGGCGAGACCGAGGGCATCAGGGAGACGTTTTCACACATGGACACCCTGCGGATCGTCGAGGCCCAGGATCGGTTCCTCGCGTCCCTCGCCGGAATCACCGACCCCGAGGAAAAACGTCTCGCCATCGGCGAGCAGTTCATCCGGGAGTTCGAGACGGTCGCCCGCGAGGTCGATGCGTCCATGCTCGTCCAGGGGACGATTTATCCCGACCGGATCGAGAGCGAGGGGACGATCAAGTCCCACCACAACGTCGGCGGCTTGCCCGAGGTGGTCGATTTCGACGGCATCGTCGAACCGATGCGGGATCTCTACAAGGACGAAGTCCGGGAGGTCGCCCGCGAGCTGGACCTCGAGGAAGTGATCTCGGAGCGAATGCCGTTCCCGGGGCCCGGCCTTGCCGTGCGTGTGCTCGGCGAGGTCACCGAGGAGAAACTCCGCGTCGCCCGCGAGGCGACAGCCGTCGTCGAGGACGAACTGGCGGAGTACGATCCCTGGCAGGCCTTCGCCGCCGTACTGGGGAAGGCGACGGGCGTCAAGGGCGACAACCGGGTCCATGGATGGATCGTTGCCGTCCGGTCGGTCGAGAGCCGGGACGGGATGACCGCCCGGGCCCAGCCACTCGAATGGGACACCCTCCAGCGCATCCAGAGCCGGATCACCGGCGAACTCGACTCGGTTTCTCGGGTCGTCTACGACGTCACGCACAAACCACCGGCAACGATCGAATACGAATGACAATGACACAGGCACTTATTGTCGGTCCCGACCGGGGTCTCGAAGCAGAACTCACGAAAAACGACGTTGAAACGACCCAGGTACCCATCCCCATCACCGAAGCGGATCTCGATGATGCGGGGCTCGCGGACGCGGCCCTGCTGTTTATTACCGACAAGGCCGAGGCGACGGCGATTCCCGTCGCGAAGCGACGACAACCCGAGGTCCGGATCGTCTGGTATGCCCCGGATTCGGTCCCGGAATTCGTCACGCGACAGCTCGATTTGGGCGTGGACCCGTCGTTGATTGATCCCGAAGTGCTCATCGAAGAACAGCTCCTCGCGCTCGGGGCCTGATCGGCCCCGCTAGACCGACTTCTCGTCCGCCAACTTCGGTCTTCGTCCGCTAACTCAGGTCTTCACTCGCTAACTCCCATCTTCACTCGCTAACTCCTCGCCCGGGTACACTCTGAAGGTGCGGCCCTGCTTTTCCTTGTAGATTAGGCCGCGTTTCTCCAGTTCCGAGAGGGTCTGGCTGACCTTGCTCTTCGAGAAGTCAGAGCGGTCCCTGATCTCGATCTGGGTCACGCCGGGCGATTCGATCACCGGTTCGAGAACGCGGCGCTCGTCGTCCGGGAGGTACTTTAGGAGCGCGTTTTCGGGTTCCGCACTGGATTCCTGCCCCGCGGAATCGGCAGTTGTGCTGGCCCCGCTGGTCATGGTTTCCTCGAGGTGATCTGGTTTCGAGTTTTTCCCACCCTGTAAAGCATCCGACCGGTCGGGAGGCGCGACTCCAGATGGACCTCCAGTCGGTGGTTCCTCGGAGGGAGCCGTGATCTGGTCTCGAACGACCAGATACCCGCCGGCGATCACGACTGCGAGGAGCAACCCGCCCAAAAGATAGACGAGCGGATCCGTGCCATATGTGTTCACGGTGCCGTCCATCATCGAATCCATCATCGACCCGTTCATCGTCGAGGTGGGCTGCTGGGCGGCCTGCCAGCTCAAAATCCCCCCGAGAAGGAGGGCGGCGGCCGCGATAGCGGCGGCGATGGTATCGGCCACAGTGGAATCCATTATGTCCCCTCGCCAATGCCTTCGATCGTGACTGGCCTGTCCTTCATTGACCTTCCTACGAAACGACGCTTTTTGGTTGTGTTGTTCGGCTCCGGGCCACGAGTCTCCCGGCCGACTCCGCGAAATCGGATCGAAGCGGGCTCGTCCCAATCCGGAGCGCCAATAGGTCCGGCCCGCCAACGGGTTTCCATGACCGATTTCGCGTCCGAACTCCCGCCGGGGACACGGCCGGGACGACTGTCTCTCTCCGTCGAGGACCTGTATGGAACGAGTTCCTTTTATGAAGACGTCGTCGGACTTTCCCTGTTCGAGTACACGGAAACGACCGGGACACTCGGCGTCGACGGGACCGCACTCCTCGAACTCCGTGACGGGAGCGATCGCCGTCCGCGGACGGACTCTCAGGCTGGCCTCTATCACGTTGCCTTTCGGTATCCCTCGCGAGCGGCACTCGGATCGGCGCTACAGCGGATCGAGAGTTTCTACGAACTCGACGGGGCCACCGATCATGGCGTCACCCATTCGCTTTATCTCACCGATCCGGCCGGCAATGGCGTCGAGCTGTACGCAGATACGCCACGGGAGGACTGGCCCCGAAACGACGCGGGGGACGTAATCATGGAGACCAACCCGTTGAACGTGGACTCGTTGGGGGAAGCGGGCGAGGCCGAGACCGACGCACCCGCGGCGACCCGGATCGGGCACTTCCATCTCGAAGTGACAGATCTCGCGGCGTCAACGGCGTTCTATCGGGACGGACTGGGACTCCCCGTGACCCGCGAAATCGGGGACATGGCCCGGTTTTTCGCCACGGGGGACTATCACCATCACCTGGGCGTGACGAACTATCTGGGGCGGACCGAGCCGGCGATCGGCCGAGGCGTCGACTGGATCGAATTTCTGGTCCCGGAGAAGACAGCGATCGAGGACGCCAGAACCCGGTTCGAAAACGCAGAAGTGGCCGTCGAAGACGTTTCGGAAGGCATCGAGGTCACGGATCCGGACGGGATCGGTGTTCAACTGCGAATCGAGAACGCGGCCGAATAATAGGCGAGGCCGGCTTCTCGGCACTGGGTAATAGGTATGGGACTACTGGTTGGACTCGCGACGGGCGAGGCCCGCCAGGTGTCCGATTTCGGGGAGGATCAACGACTCCATCGCGAGGTTGACCGCGTCGATGCTGCCTGGGAGCACGAAAACGGGCACGCCGTCCGCAATTCCAGCCGTGGCCCGCGTAGCGATGGCTGCAGAGCCGATCTCGTCGACGGACTCTCGCCGGAAGAGTTCGCCAAAACCCGGCAGGTCCTTCTCGAAGAGCGGGTCGATCGCTTCGACGGTCACGTCGTCCGGGGTGACGGCGGTGCCGCCCGTGGTCACCACCACCGCGCCGTCCCCGCCGTCGACCCGCTGGGTCGCGATGCCCTGGGTCCGAT
>CAZJZA010000136.1:0-5035 GCA_964550355.1 uncultured Halobacteriales archaeon | reverse complement strand
TGTCTCTTCCCCTGTGACGTCCTCGACGTCGGTCCGGCCGAAGGCGGCTACCCTTTCCGGCGTCCCGGCTCCCCCCCAGATTTGGGCGTACTCGTTCAATTTTGGATCGATGAGGACGGTTTCGATCTCGTGACCGATCGGTGGGACACCGCCGATCGACCACCCACTATATTGTTTCACCTCGTCCGGCGTTGCCAGTTGCACATCCGTCGCCCCGAGATGCCTGCCGAGAGAGGATTCGTCGACCTGATGGTCGCCGGCTGTGTACACGAGAACCGCCTCATCGTCCACGACGAAGACGATGCTCTTGACGATCGAGCCGAGTGGACAGCCGATCGCTTGTGCGGCGTCGGCTGCGGTATGGGTGCCCTCTGGGAGTTTTCGGACTTCGACTGTTTCCCCCAATTCCTCGCGAACCCGTTCGAGGAATCGTTCCGTGTTCTGGTGCATATCGTGATTGGTAATCCTCAGCCAGGAAAGTGCTTCGGCGGGTGGCTATCTTGATTCAGCGAGAGAATCTTGCCGTCGTTGGGTATCGCCCGACTGCCTGAGGGACGTAGTCCCTCTCCGTTCACGGCGCAGAGGATGTCACTCGTTCGAACCCGACTGATACCCGCCTGCATCGACGATCTCGAAGAGGTTGCCCCAGTTCTCCTCGTCCTCGCTTTCGGGCAGCGCATCCCGAAGTTGACGGAAATCGGATTTCGGGACCTGGGTGGCCACCAAATCGACGATGACGCGGGCGTGATGGGCCGCATCGGCCCGGTCTGCTCTCTCGATTTCGCTCACTCGGTCGAGGAACTCCTGCCAATCGAAGCGCTGGCCGTGTTCTGTGACCGCCCCGGTCATGTACCACTTGACCTCCATGGGGAGCGAAGCAGCCAGGTCCTCGGCGTTCCCCGCGGGAAGGCGTTGACCGAGTGTCTGGAGTGTCGCTCGAATGGCCCGCACGGCTTCGCCAGTGCCCGGGAATTCGAGACGATGCTGCACCGTGCCCGTGAATTCGTCGAAATTCATGCCATACTATAATTGAAAGCGCACTAACAAAAAACGCGGTGGTCGTTCCCGACGCGTGGTATCGGACTTACTGAAACGCACCTGACAACTCTTGACCGCCGATTCCGCTGACGAAGCCCTTTTAAATACTGAACGTTCATTCACCAGTATGCTTGATTATCTGCAGTGGACACTCTTTACGAAGGTTACTGTGGCTTTTTCTCCTTCGAGTAGTGAAGCGTTTTCCAGTGAGGAACGAGCAGGTGACCGCGTTCCAACGGGGAGTAATCAGGTGGCCAACGTGTGAGCACCCGCGACGTCAACGTCATCGATGGCGCCCTGTTGAAGCCGTTGGTGATTCTCTCACTCCCAATCGTTCTCTCCCAGATGCTTCAGGTCGGGTACAACCTCGCCGACACCTTCTGGGTAGGCCGGGTCGGACAGGAGGCCGTTTCCGCGCTTTCTTACTCATGGCCGCTGGTCTTCCTGATGATTTCGGTCGCGGGCGGATTCACGGTTGCCGGGACGGTCTTGGTGTCCCAGAACAAGGGGGCCGGAAGGGAGGACCAAGTGAATTACGCGGCCGGGCAGACGATCGCGTTCGTGGTAGTCGTCGCCCTGTTCTTCTCCGTGGTCGGCTACATTCTCACGCCCTTTTTGGTCGGTTTGATCGGTGCCACTCCGGGATCGCTCGAATACGTACTCGCTATTGAATACACCCGGACCATTTTTCTCGGGGTCGTGTTCATGTTCGGTTTTTTCATCTTTCAGGCTCTGCTTCGGGGTTGGGGTGATACCCGGACGCCGCTTTATTTGATGGCCTTCGGGGTCGCGTTGAACGTCGTTCTCGACCCATTCCTCATTCTCGGATTCGACGGGAACGTGCTTCTGACGGGTCTCGGCTTGGACCAGCTCGAAACCGCACTCTATGCGGTCACCGGGTTCGAGGGATTCGGCGTCCAGGGCGCAGCCATCGCGACGGTCTTCTCGCGGGGCGTCGGGGC
This sequence comes from uncultured Halobacteriales archaeon, assembly GCA_964550355.1. GTDB lineage: Archaea > Halobacteriota > Halobacteria > Halobacteriales > Halobacteriaceae > Halodesulfurarchaeum. Next base: position 3,035 of record CAZJZA010000136.1, on the reverse strand, counting down.
CATTTTGGGCATGTTCTGGCTCTTCTCCGGGAAGGTCGGGATCCACCTCTCACTTTCGGATCTCAAACTCGAACTTGCGATGGTCCGCCGGATCGTCTCGCTGGGCTTGCCCTCGAGTGTCGAACAATCGACGAGAGCCCTCGGCATTACCGTTCTGACGGCCCTCGTCGCCCTGGCCGGTGACGACGCTGTGGCCGCGCTGGGGATCGGGAACCGATTGAATTCGCTCGTTTTCTTGCCCGCATTAGGACTGGCAAGGGGCACTGAAACCGTCGTGGGACAGAACCTCGGGACCCAACAAGTCGCGCGGGCGAAGCGGGCGGTGGGGTATAGTAGCGCCATCGTTGCGGCCGTGTTGGCGGTGTTGAGCGTGGTGGCGTATGTCTTCGCCGAACCGATCACGGCCGCGTTCATACCCGGAGAACCGAACGTCATTGCCATCGGAGCGGATTACCTGAAGATTATCGGCCCGACCTTCCTCTTCATCGGGGTGTTCCAGGTCGTCCAGGGAGCATTCCGGGGAAGCGGGTCGACTCGACTGGCGATGGTCTTTGCGATCCTTTCTCTCTGGGTGTTCAGACTTCCGCCGGCCTACATCTTTCTCGACTGGTTCGGGATGGGTGAGACGGGGGTCTGGTACGCGATTGCCCTTTCGAACGTGCTCTCGATGCTCGCCGCCTCACTTTACTTCCTCCGGGGGACCTGGACCGAGAGCGTCATCGAGCAAGACTCGGATACTAAAGGGTCTGAAACTGTCGAATCCGATGATTCCACTGCCGGCTCCGATACACCGACATCGCCTGATGAATCTGCTCCGGACGACCCCGATTCCGGGAAAACGGATTGATCGGGGGCAATTTTGCGACTCGCGTGTAAATATGTTGTAATCAACGAGTGGGGAAGTCCCGATCAGCGAGTGGACGGGTTCTAATAAGCGAGTGGGTGAGTCCCGATCAGCGAGTGGACGAGTTCTAATAAGCGAGTGGGTGAGTTTCGATCAGCGAGTGGATACGTCCCAATAAACGAAGGGATCAACCCCGCCGAGGTGAAGAGCCACGTTTTTGGCAGTTCCCGGCTGAAAATGGGTAATGGCGCCATCGTTCCGATCCTTTCTCCGGGCTGGACCCGACCAGTTCGTTCGGGACCTTCGGGATGACCGGTATCTCCGATATATCCTCTTGCTCGCGGTCGGCCTGTCGGCATTCTGGTTCTGGCATCGTATTCCGAACTTCGCCACTCGCGACGAATTCAGCCGGTTGCTCGACGCACTCGTCCCCTATGCTCGCGTGATCGAGAATCCCAGTCTCGAGAGTCTTCAGTCGGGGGTCGTCTGGGGTCGTGCCCCGTTCGGTGCGACGACGTTCCTCTATGCGCTGGTGGTGTTGCTCGTCGTTGTGGCCGCCCTGTTTTTCGGGCAGGCAGACGCGTTCACAGCACTCGCATACCCGGACTGGGAGTTCGGGTTTTACGAGCCGTGGTATACCACTCCCGAATGGATCTGGACCTGGAGCATTGCGCTCCTCAGACTCACGAACGTCGCCTTTGCCGTCGGAAGCGTCTATTTGACCTACCGACTCGGTGTCGAGTTGGCGAATCGGTCGACTGGCAGGCTGGCGAGTCTCCTCTTGACGCTGACGTGGGGATTTCTCACGATCGCCCACGAGGGCGGCGAGGACATGCCGGCCACCTTTTTCGTTCTGCTGGCGATTGTCCTGCTCGTTCGGTACGTAAAACGCGGGGATAGCCGGGCCTTTCTCGTGGCGAGTGCCGTGGGCGGACTCGCGATTGGTTTTAAACTCACCGCTGTCCCGGTGATCGTGCTGATCGGGTTTGCCCACTTGCTCCGCATTGAAACGGGTGATGGCGAGAATTTCGTCGATAGACTCCGCCCCAGGCTCCTGATCGCCGGTGCACTTCTCGGACTGGTGGTCATCGTGTTGAGCTTCCCGACTGCTCTCGTCGGTCGTATCGATCTGGTTGTCGAACGGATTGTCGGTGGGTCGGTCGAACGGGCCGCCCATTTGACCGGTCCCGATGCCCCCACGCTCTGGTGGTTCCTCCGTGGCAACTTCAATGCGCTCGGGTTGCCGCTGTTCGTCGCGTCGGTTGCTGGCGTCGGGGCGAGTGTCTGGCACCTACGACGTCGTCCGCCAGGTGACAGGGTGGCACTGTTAGTCCTGGCGGGATTGGGAACCTACCTGGTTCTTTTTTCGACCTGGCACGACTTTCGAGTCCATCACCTGTTGCCGACGTTCCCCTTCCTCGCAATCCTGCTCGGGTGGTCACTCACCCGATTCCGAGATCGAGCACCTGCAGCCGGTCGGGTGGCTATTGCCATCGTGGTGGTTAGCTCTGCTATTTACGCCGGTGTTGGAGTCGCCGGGTACGCCGACATGCCCCGGGACCAGGCGACAGCGTGGCTCGAAACGAATGCCGATGACGATGCCGTCATCGAAGTGTATCGGCGAAATTTACAGGATACGGCGGTTCCATACTCGATGAACGTCACACACGCCTTTGGCTCCCACGGGACCGACGAACGGTTGGACCCGTGTCCCACCTACATTCAGTTGGGCTATCGAGATTTGCTCTACCGAGCCGAGGGAACCTATTTCCGGAACGGGCCAGTTCGTGCGAATTATCTCCGCAAACTGCTGGAGGGCGAATACGGCTACGAGATCGTCGCGGAGTTTGGTCCGCGACCACCGAATTTCGTCCCGGACCGGCCGGAGCCGGGGAATTACGTCGAACTCCTCAGACTCGGAATTGTGCCCCAGACCGACCAGTATGCTGACGAGCAGGAACTCGCGGAAAACCAGTACACGGTGATTCTTGAGCAGACTGACGAGTGCGACCGCTCGCGGTATCCACCATTCTAATCCTCCGGGGTGAGCGCCGAGAGATTGAGCCGTGGAGATCGTTTTTGTTTAACGGACGATATTGGGCGCTTGTAAGTTATCAGCTAAATTGCAGAACGGGAACGGCACAGATTGAGCTTTACGATTTAGGAATTGAACCAACGACATAAATGGCAG
>CAZJZA010000135.1:0-5159 GCA_964550355.1 uncultured Halobacteriales archaeon | reverse complement strand
GGCCGGATGCTTCAACTCGGGGTGACGCAGGTCGAGGTGGCCGTCCAGACGGCGTTCGAGGGGATCAACCGCGAGATGCATCGCGGACATGGGATCCAGGACGCAATCGACGCGAGTCAGCGGTTGCGGGACGCCGGGTTCAAGGTCGGTTTCCATCTAATGCCCGGACAACCGGGAACCTCCGTCGCGATGGCCAGCGAAGACGCCAGACGACTCTTCGAAGACGCACAGTGGCGACCGGACTTTCTCAAGATCTATCCGACACTCGTGGTCCGGGGGACACGGATCTACGACATGTGGCGCCAGGACGAGTACGAACCGCTCGACAACGACCAAGCGGCCGAATTGGTCGCCGAGATCAAATCCGACCTCCCGCCGTACGTTCGCTTGCAGCGAGTCCAGCGTGACATTCCGGCGGACTTTATCGACGCCGGTGTCTGGAAGTCGAATTTGCGCCAACTGGCCCGGTCACGAATGGACGACCACGGTTGGGACTGTGACTGCATTCGGTGTCGAGAGGTTGGAATGAACGACGCCGAGCCGGATGGGATCGATCTCGACGTTCGGACCTACGACGCTGGCGGCGGGGAAGAGCATTTCATCAGTTTCGAAGACGCCGAACAGGACCTGTTGATCGGATTCGTCAGGCTTCGGTTCCCGGGTGAGCCGCCCCGTGAGGAGCTTGGAGATGCGGCCCTGATCAGGGAACTCCACGTCTACGGGAATGAAGTGGGGCTGGGTGAGACCGGCGAGGAGTTCCAGCACCAGGGTTTCGGGCGGAAACTCGTCCGGGAGGCCGAGTCACGGGCCCGGGAAGCGGGGTACTCGAAGCTCGTGGTCATCGCCGGTGTCGGAGCCCGGGAGTACTATCGGGAGGAACTCGGCTACGAGCAAGACGGCCCGTACGTGAGCAAGCCGCTCGATTGAGACTCGCGTGATTGGATCCGGAGAAGGGCGAGCAGGCGGCCTTATCGCCGACGCGGTCGGCCACGCTTTCGCGAGCCGCGCCGGGGTATCGAGGGTGGGATGGACGTTCCTGGGCCGGTTCTTTCTTTTAAACCCTCGTCCGGAGACGGAGTCCACTCGGCTCCGAAGTTCGATGGTTTACCGCCTTCGAGGATCCACCGCCTCTTGTGGACCGATGGTCCTAACCCGATGGTCCGATTGGGTGAGAGCATGGAACCGAAGCGGGAAGTCACGAGCGTCGGGCTAGTCGCCCTCGTCGGGGAGTTGGGGGCCTACACCGGCGCGACCGTGGACAAGGCCTATCTCTACGACGACAGCCTGGTCCGGCTCAAAATGCGGGACTACGACCGGGGTCGCATCGAGTTGCTCGTGCAGGTCGGCGAGACAAAACGCGTCCACGTCACGGAACCGGAGTTCGTGCCCGCCGCCCCCGACCGGCCGCCGAACTTCGCGAAGATGCTGCGCAACCGGATCGCCGGGGCTGACCTGGCGCGTGTCTCCCAGCACGGCTTCGACCGAATCCTGGAGTTCGAATTCCGTCGTGGGGACGAGGACACCACCATCGTCGCGGAACTGTTCGGGGAGGGGAATCTCGTGGTGCTCGACGAAAGCGGCACCGTCGTCGACTCCCTTTCGACCGTGCGGCTTCAATCCCGGACCGTCGCCCCTGGCGCCCAATACGGCTTCCCCGAAACCCGGATCAACCCCCTCGAAATGGACGCAGAGCAGTTCCGGGCGGCCATGGCCGACTCGGACACCGACCTCGTGCGGACCCTCGCAACCCAATTGAATCTCGGGGGTACCTACGGTGAGGAACTGTGCACGCGAGCGGGCGTCGAAAAAACTAAAGACATTACAGAGGCCGATGCGGCGGATTTCGACCGGCTCTACGCGGAGATGACGGCCCTTCTCGACCGGCTCCGCGAAGGCGACACCGAACCCAGACTCTACCGAGAAAACGACGAGCTAGTCGACGTGACACCAGTCCCCTTCGAGGAGTACGCACACCTCGATAGCGAGGGCTTCGACTCGTTCAATGCGGCCCTCGATGCCTACTTCCGCTCGCTGGCCGAGGCGGAAAGCGAGCCGGAGACAGGGGGTGACTCCGCCGGCCCAAACTTCGACGCCGAAATCGAGCGGCGGAAACGGATCATCGAACAGCAGAGCCAGGCCATCGAGGACTTCGAAGAACGAGCCGACACAGAGCGAGAGAAGGCAGAACTCCTGTATGCGAACTACGAACTCGTCGACGAGATCCTCGAGACGGTCAGGAAAGCCCGCGAATCGGGCCATTCCTGGACGGACATCCGAGAGCGGCTCGAAGCTGGAGCCGAGGAGGGAATCGAGGCCGCATCCACCGTGCGAGGCGTGGACGAGTCAGCGGGACGGGTTCTGGTCGAGATCGAAGGGCATGAGATCTCGCTCGATCCCCGATCCGGGGTCGAGAAAAACGCCGATCGGCTGTACACCGGGGCAAAAGAGATCGAAGCAAAGAGAGCGGGTGCCCTCGAAGCCATGGAGGATACCAGGGCGGAACTCGCGGCGCTCGAAAAGCGACGGGAGAATTTCATCGAGGGAGATGAACAGGACGAAGCGAAAGTCGAAAAGACAGAGACTGAATGGCTGTCCCGGAAATCCGTCCCGATCAGAAAACCCGAGAAGTGGTACGATCGGTTTCGCTGGTTCCGGACCAGTGATGACTTTCTGGTCCTGGGTGGACGCGACGCCGATCAGAACGAGGAGCTGGTCGGGAAGTACATGGAACACGCCGATCGATTCTTTCACACCCAGGCCCACGGGGGGCCGGCGACGGTCCTCAAGACGAGTGCGCCAAGCGAGCCGACCAAAGATATCGACGTTCCGGAGCGGAGTCTTCGCGAAGCCGCCCAGTTCGCTGTGACGTTCTCCTCGATCTGGAAACAGGGTCGATACAGCGGAGACGTCTACATGGTCGATGGTGACCAGGTCTCGAAGACGCCGGAGAGTGGTGAGTACCTCGAAAAAGGCGGCTTTGCAATCCGCGGTGATCGGACGTATTTCGAGGACACGCCGGTCGGGGCTGCGGTCGGTATCGCCTGTGAACCGGAAACACGGGTCGTTGGGGGGCCACCCGAGCCGATCGAGGAGCAGGCTGAAACCGCGATCCGTATCGAGCCCGGTCGGTATGCCCAGGGCGACGTGGCAAAACGGCTCTACCGGGAGTTCCGCGAGCGCTTTCCGGACACGACGTTCGTCAGGAAAGTCGCCAGTCCGGACGAGATTCAGAAATTCATGCCCCCTGGGACGAGTCGAATCAGCGAAGAGTGAATCGCCTCGAAGGGGAATCCACTTAGGGGAACGCGGTCAAGACCCACCAATGCACGTTCGGGAGTGGTCGAAACGGGAGGGCGGCCGGGAGGCGGTCAGCCTTGTTCCCGAAAGTCTCGATGACCTCTGGCATCTCACCTACGTCATCGAGCCCGGCGACCTCGTCGCCGGTGACACCCACCGGCGCATCCAGCGCACCGAGGACAACATGCGGGACACGGGGGGCGAGCGCGAACACATGCACGTCACCCTTCGCGTCGAGGACGTCGACTTCCACAAGTTCTCGAACCGGCTCCGGGTCGGCGGCACCATCGAAGACTGTTCCCGCGAGGACCAACTCGGCCTCCATCACACCCTCAACGTCGAGGAACACGACACCATCGAGATCGAAAAACGCTGGAAATCCGACCAGCGAGAGCGCATCGAGGAGGCAGAAGCGGCTACAGATCAGCCGACTGTCGCCATCGCGACCGTCGCAGAAGGCGAAGCCCACGTCCACACAGTCGCCCAATACGGCGTCGACGAAAACGTCTCGTTGACGAATACGAGTGGGAAAGGCGAGTTCACCGGAGGCCGCGAAGAGCTGTTTGAAGAGCTCGCCGACGTCCTCGGCCATCTCGACGCCGACGCCATCATTCTCGCCGGGCCCGGTTTCACCAAGCAGGATGCCCTCGAACACATCGAATCCCATCCCGACATCACCAACGCTGTCACGGTTGTCGACACCAGCGCAGTCGGTGGTCGAGGTGTCCACGAGGTGCTCAAACGCGGGGCCGTTGCCGACGTTCGCCGGGAAGCCAGGATCGCCGAGGAGTCGGCGGCCATCGACGAGTTGACAGGACGAATTGCCGGTGACGGAGCAGCGGCCTACGGTATCGATTCCGTCTCCCAGGCCACCGATTACGGAGCCGTCGAGACGCTTTTGATCCTCGATGAGCGCTTGCGCAAAGAGCGGGCTGGCGAGGGCGACTGGGACGTCGACGCGAACGAGTTGATCCAACAGGTCGAAAATCAGGGCGGGGAGATCACCGTCTTCTCACACGAGTTCGATCCCGGACGACAGCTCCGAAATCTCGGCGGCGTGGCGGCGCTGCTTCGCTATCCGATCGAGTGAGTATCTCACATCCAGACGACCATCTCATCGGCCGCGACACGAACCTCGCCGTCGAACCGAGATTCGATGGTCGCGATCATTTTGTCGTGTTTGCCGTCGGTCTGGGGATAGAGATGGGTGAGATAGACCCGATCGAGGTCGGCGCCGGCGAGAACCTGGCTCAGCTTCGTTGGCGTGGTATGCGTATCGATCTCCACGCTATCGGGAAACGAGCAATCGTGAACGAGGACCGACCCGGATTCGGCGAAATCGATCAGCCCCACGAATTCCCGGGTGTCACCACTCACGGTAAGCCGGTCCGCGAATCGGTAGGCGAGGCCCTCCATGGTGTGTTTAGTCTGCATGGCCGTCACGTCAAACCCGGCGACGGTAGCGGAACCAGCCTCGATTTCTCGGACCGTAAGGGAAGTGCGGTCCTCGAGGTAGTCGTGTACCGCAAGGAGTCCCTCGAGCAGTGCCTCGGTCCCGGGTGGACCGACGACTGTAAGCGTTGGCTCTCCGGCCAGCCATCGGGCCTTGTAAATTGGCATGAGATCAGCGACGTGATCGAGGTGGAGATGGGTCAAAAGCACCGTTTCGACGCCTTCGTAGCCGGTTTCGGTGGCTGCAAGCCGGTGAAGAACGCCACTTCCGGCATCGACGAGTAATCTCCGGTCGTCCTCGGCAAGGAGCAGCCCGGACTGAACCCGTTCGGCCGTCGGCATCGCAGAGCCGGTGCCGAGAAACGTCAGCTGCATGTCGGTGCTCGGGGTGGGTCGGTGAAAACGGTTGT